>JAOJBP010000003.1 GCA_028228555.1 Candidatus Thioglobus sp.
TAATTTAAGCTCTAATATCGCTTCAGCTTGAATTTCACCTAGCTTAAAGTGTGACATTAAAATTGGCTTTGGCTTATCATTTTCTCTAATGATGGCAATCACTTCATCAATATTTAGAAAGGCAATTAGTAGGCCTTCCAAAATATGTAGACGCGAAAGAATTTTATCTAGACGAAAGTTAAGACGCTTAGTAACAATCTCAATTCTATAAGTTAGCCACTCTTTAAGCATTGGCACCAAAGGTTTAACTTGTGGCTTGCCATCTAGACCAATCACATTCATGTTAACGCGATAATTTTTTTCAAGATCAGTTGTGGCAAATAAATGTAGCATTAAGTTGTCAGCATCCACTCTATTTGAACGCGGTACAATTACAATACGTGTTGGATTTTGATGATCTGATTCATCACGAATATCATCAACCAACGGTAATTTTTTGGCACGCATTTGGCTAGCTATCTGAGTGATTACTTTAGAACCAGAGGTCTGAAAAGGCAATGTTTCGATCACAATATCGCCGTCTTCTTTTTGATAAGTTGCTCGCATTTTGACCGAGCCATGTCCAGTTTCGTAAATTTGCTTTAAATCTTGCGGGCTTGAAACAATATGTGCATTGGTTGGATAATCCGGTGCAGGGATAATCTTCATAATTTCATCTAAATCACTAGACGGCTTATCTAATAGCTGAATACAAGCATGCACCACTTCTGTAAGATTATGGGGTGGCACATCTGTTGCCATACCAACCGCAATACCCGAAGTACCATTAAGCAATAAGTTTGGCACTTGTGCTGGCAAATTTTTAGGCTCTTGGAGAGATCCATCAAAATTATCTGCCCAGTTGGCCGTACCTTGGTTTATTTCTGAAAGTAATAAATCTGCATAACGAGAAAGCTTACTCTCGGTATAACGCATCGCAGCAAATGATTTTGGATCATCAGGTGCACCCCAATTACCCTGTCCATCAATAAACGGATAGCGATAAGAAAACGGCTGAGCCATGAGAACCATCGCCTCATAACAAGCGCTGTCGCCATGTGGATGAAACTTACCCAAAACATCACCAACAGTACGAGCTGATTTTTTAAATTTAGCAGTTGACTTAAGCCCCAGCTCACTCATCGCATAAATGATACGACGTTGTACCGGCTTGAGGCCGTCACCAACAAACGGCAAAGCACGATCAAGAATGACGTACATAGAATAGTCAAGATAAGCGCGTTCAGAAAACTCTGCAACGCTTTGCTGCTCAAGGCCGATTTGGCTCATTTTCCCCCTGGAAATAATGGTTTTTTAATTTAACAAAAACCTAAAGTTTTGAGCTATTTTAATGCAACTTTTAGATGAGAAAAGTTAAATTATGCAAAGTCTTCTGTAGTTACACAAGAACAGAAAAGGTTTCGATCACCATAGACGTTATCGATACGCTTTACGGGAGGGAAGTACTTGTTAGCCACTAAAGACTCAACAGGATATAAAGCCTCTTGTCGCGTATATGGATAAGTCCATTCACTGGTCATTTCGTGTGCTGTATGCGGTGCATTCTTAAGTGGGTTATTATCTTTATCCCAACGACCGTCAATTACCTTTTGAATTTCATCATGAATGCTAATCATTGCCGTAATAAAGCGATCTATCTCACGCTTTGATTCACTTTCAGTAGGTTCGATCATTAGTGTGCCCGCTACTGGAAATGACATAGTTGGCGAATGAAAACCATAATCCATTAAGCGTTTAGCGATATCTTCTTCAGAAATCCCACTTTTCTCTTTAAGAGGTCGAATGTCAATAATACATTCATGTGCAACCATGCCTTGATCGCCACGATACAAAATTGGATAACTCTGAGCTAACTCATGCGCAATGTAATTAGCGCTGACAATAGCAATTTCAGTTGAACGTTGCATGCCGTATTTACCCAGTAGTTTAATATACGACCACGAGATTGGCAAAATAGAAGCAGAGCCATACATCGCTGAAGAAACAGCATTAGAGTTAGACACTAATGGGTCACCTGGTAAGAACTCAGCTAAGTGAGCCTTAACACCGATTGGACCCATACCTGGACCACCACCGCCATGAGGAATGGCAAACGTTTTATGCAGGTTAAGGTGCGATACATCTGCACCAAACTCACCCATACGGGTAACCCCAACCATGGCATTTAAATTAGCACCGTCTAGGTAAACCTGACCGCCAGCGGCATGAATAATTTCACAAATTTTCTTTATTTCTACTTCAAAAACACCATGTGTTGATGGGTACGTAACCATAATGGCTGCAAGCTTATCAGCGTGCTTTTCAACTTTAACATTTAAATCATCAATATTAACGTTGCCCGACTCGTCACATTTAACAATCACCACCTTCATGCCAGCCATAATAGCGCTCGCAGGATTTGTACCGTGTGCTGATGAAGGAATTAAACAGATGTTACGATCATGATCACCACGAGACTGATGATATGCATGAATAGCTAAAAGACCTGCAAACTCTCCTTGAGAGCCTGCATTAGGCTGTAATGACACAGCATCATAACCCGTCACTTCACATAAATCATGCTCCAAATCTTTAAACAACTGCTGATAGCCTTTGGTTTGGTCAACTGGCGCATAAGGGTGTAGTTTTGAAAACCCTGGCAAGCTAATTGGATACATTTGCGTCGCAGCATTAAGCTTCATTGTGCAAGAGCCTAATGCAATCATTGAGTGATTAAGGGCGATATCTTTATTCTCTAAACGCTTCAAGTAACGCATCATTTCAGTTTCACAATGGTAATCGCTAAACACCGGGTGAGTTAAATACTTAGAGGTACGCAGCATATTTTCAGACAAAGCGCCCTCTGATTCTGCTAATTTATCTATTGAAAAAACAGCCAAAAGTGCAAGTAATTCTGCCTCAGTAGTAGTTTCATCTACTGAAATACTCAACTGATTATCACAAAGCAAGCGAAGATTAATACCTGCTTTTTGCGCACTATCAAATAATACTTTTGCTTGATCAGTAACTAATGTAATGGTATCAAAAAATTGATCAGCTGCTAGCTCGAACCCTGCTAAGCTTAAGCTCGCTGCAAGACTACTAGCCTTAGCATGCACCTTGGTAGAAATTTTCTTTAGCCCTTTAGCGCCATGATAAACACCATAAGCCGCAGCAAGCACTGCCAATAAAACTTGTGCAGTACAAATATTACTGGTGGCTTTGTCACGACGAATATGTTGCTCACGAGTTTGTAAAGACATACGCATTGCTGGATTTCCCAAAACATCTTGTGAAACACCAATAAGCCTTCCAGGCACCATACGTTTAAACTCATCACGCGTTGCTAGAAAAGCAGCATGCGGTCCACCAAATCCCATCGGTACGCCAAAGCGCTGAGAATTACCAACAGCGATATCAGCACCCATGTCGGCTGGAGTTTTGATCAAAGCGAGTGCTAATACATCACAAGCAATAATCGTTAACACACCATTAGCTTTTGCCTTGGCAATATCATTGCTTAAATCACGCACTTCACCATTCGTGCCTGGGGACTGCATAAGTGCAGCAAAGTAATCATTACAATCATTATTTTGGATATCATCCACAACTAGCTCAATTCCTAATGGTTTGGCGCGAGTTTGTAAAATGGTAATTGTTTGTATATTGGTGTTGCTGTCAATCAAAAATCGGTTGGATTTATTTTTGCGATTAGCACGCTTTGCCATCATCATTGCTTCTGCACAAGCTGTTGGCTCATCTAATAATGAAGCGTTAGAAATGTCCATTCCTGTTAAATCGATAATCATTTGCTGAAAGTTAAGCAACATCTCTAATCGACCTTGTGAAATTTCAGCCTGATAAGGTGTGTAAGCTGTATACCAACCTGGATTTTCTAAAATATTACGCTGAATAACGGTTGGCATTAATGTGCCGTAATAGCCTTGACCAATAAAGTTTGTCGCTATGACATTCTCACCAGCAAGTTTTGTTGCCAACTCTAAGCTATCACGCTCGGTTAGACCTTCATCTACATTCATGCGATTACCAAATAAAATAGATTCTGGAACCGTTTTAGAAATAACCTCATCCACCGATTTGCAGTTAATACTATTTAGCATAGAAGTGACGTCTTGGGCGCTTGGGCCAATATGTCTGTCTAGAAATTCATTACTCATGAGCTTTACACAATTAAATTAAATTTAAGATCAAATTTTATATTATTTTTCAAGTAGTAATACCAGTAGATATTGCTGCAATAATTAAGGTTTTATAATATGAAATAAGTTAGTTTTTTTTAGAGGTTTCAAAGGCTTACTAGCCTGGAGGCCAAGTTAATGCGCGACCGCCTAAACAATGAAGATGAATATGATATACGGTTTGTCCGCCATCTTCATTGCAGTTCATTACCACACGATAGCCATCGTCTGCAAAACCTAAATCTTTGGCAATTTTGCTAGCTGTTAAAGTCAGCTTGCCGATTAATGCTGGATCTTTAGCATCATTAATGGTTGAAATATGCTCTTTTGGAATCACTAAAAAATGATGTGGCGCTTGAGCACTAATATCATGAAAAGCAAACACATCTTCATCTTCAAAAATCTTATTAGCAGGAATCTCTCCCTTGATGATCTTACAAAATAAACAATCTGACATAATTCTTCTCCTAACGATACTGCCTTAGATACCACCAGCCAAATACTTTTTTAGCCACATGCATTAATCTTAAATTTGGCAACATTAAGCCACCTTTAAGGTTTCTAGAAATGTACATGCCTTTGTTATTTGAATCAACAATACACATTAACTCAATCTTAAAGGTATGGCTAGAATTTTCTCCATCAAGATTATCCAGTGCATTTTTTGCAGCAGCTGCCGCTTGTAAATCAGCCATATGCGCTTGTTTTGGCATCCACTCTGGTCCTGGGAAAGAGCCTGAATCACCTGCAACAAAAACACAATCAAAGTCTTCAACTTCACAAAATTGATTAGCTTTTAATAGGCCGCCTGTGCTTCGCGTAAGATTGGTGTTATCAAACCAAGTATTACCGGTCATGCCAGGCATGAATAAAATAAGTTCAGCAGCAAACTCTCCGCCTTCAGTTACAACCTTTTCAGCTGTAAACTCTTTCATCTTGTGTCCAAGATGGGTTTCAATATTGCGCTTTTTCATTTCAGACAAAAGCCCAGCAACAGCCTTCTTACCCAAACGTGCCCCTGGCTTTTCTGCTGGGGTAAAAAAGGTTAGCTTAAATTTATCCCGTCTGCCTTCAGCTCGAAGCTGAGTATCCAATCCGAACAAAAATTCAAACATTGGCCCGCCACGCATCGCACTAGGTTCTTTAGGGTTGCCGCTAAAACCAATGGCAATATTTCCGCCATCCATCGCTCTGACTCGATCGCGAATTTGTTCAGCTGAGCTTAGTCCTTCACAAGGCGTAATGGCATGTTTAATACCTGGCAATTTTTTAATAAAACGCCCGCCTGAGGCAATTATTAGCGCATCATTTTCATAAGTGCCAATTGGGGTAACCACCGATCTACCTTGGTCTTCTAATCCAGTCACTTCACTAACAATATGCACAACATTCATGCGCTTAAAGAAGTTAGTGAGTGGAAAAACAATATCCTTTTTGCTAGCAGCGCCTGATGGCACCCAGATCAAACTAGGCATATAAACCAATTCTGCCTTAGGAGAAATTAGCGTAATTTCAGCTGTTTTATCTTTTTTTCGAATAGTTCGAACAGCAGTTAAGCCTGCAAATCCAGAACCAATAATTGTAATTTTTTTCATTTTTCAAAAACCTCTAATATTTGAGTAGTACTTGTTTTCATATTGGCAATATTGCAAAAATATTCCATCATTTGTGGCCAATTCTCCCTCGCCTCAAGTTGCTTAGTAAATCTTTCATGATGCATTTTACTTTGCCATTTCACCAAACAATATACGCGACCATTTTCATCAATACCAGAATCGCGCGAAATAAAGCCATCCGCATCAAAAATATCTTCATCGATTTCTTTTGATAAAGCTTTCCATTCATCAATCAAACTATTATCATTTAACTCAAATGACATAATTACAAAATGTTTACTCATTTTATCTTCCTATTTATTATGGCAAAAATGCTCACTATCAGGCTCTTAAACACTTCTGACAATATTGTCCAAAAATGCTTACAACGCTTATTAATATATCATCTTGAGTGTCGTCATCAATAGATACAGTCTCACTTTGCACTGAGCCAAAATTTTCATCATTTTCAGACTTAAATTGTATTCCCACCTTTGTGAGGTGGTTTTTAAATTTGCCCGATAATTTAGAATCAAAAAATATATAATCTAATATGAATTTTTTTATAATTATATTGAGGTCATTTTAATGCTTGATAACGACACACTAGACACTTTATTTCGTGAAGCCAGAAGCCATAATGGCTGGCTTGACCAAACAGTAGACAATGAGCAGATTAATCAACTCTATGAGTTAATGAAATATGGCCCAACAGCTGCTAACAACTCACCTGCTCGTATTACTTTCGTCAAATCAGACGCCGCCAAACAAAAGCTGAAAGCGCATCTTGATGAAGGCAATGTAGATAAAGCCATGGCCGCACCTGTTATCGCTATTATTAGCTATGATGTTGAATTTTATGAAAAATTACCCTTCTTATTCCCTCATGCTGATGCTCGTAGCTGGTACGCTGGCAATGATGCAAAGATCAAATCAGCGGGTGAAATGAACGCCACCTTGCAAGGTGCATATTTCATGATAGCGGCACGTGCAGTTGGTCTTGATTGTGGCCCAATGGGCGGCTTTAATAGCGATACTCTTGATAAGGAATTTTTTGCAGATGGCAAAACCAAATCAATATTTTTGTGTGCCATCGGACATGGCGATAACACTAAAATCTTCCCAAGAAGCCCACGCTTAAGCTTTGATGAGGCTTGCGAAATCGTTTAGAAATTTGAGAAATAATGAAAATGAGTCGCTAAATAGCCTTTTAAGACGCTAATACCCAATAAAATGTCGAAAAATGGCAGTTTTATTGGGTTTTTTGGTTTTGGAGCTGTGTTTTTTCTAAAATTTAGCAAATAATGGAAATGGCTGGAAAATACTACTCTTTGCTAGATTTTTCTTGCTCTTTGGTTGGTGGACAGCCATTATGCTTAAGCCAGAGCTCTTCATGACCAATGGCTTTGGCAAATGATGGCACTTCGCACTCTTGTGCTGTTTTGGCGTTACTATTCTCAGATTCTTGATGATCTTTACCGTTAGATTCATCCAAACCAAATGCAGCAAAAGCACCTAGGGCGATAAATGTCCAAGAAATGGCAAATAATGTTCTAATTTTTTTCATAATTTATCCTTTCTGATTAATAATCAAATTCCATTTGTTCAAATACCCATTGTGAATTTTTGCCAGCAATCGATTCATGACCGCTTAAAAAGTGAAAGTCTGATTGGTCTATTTTACTTGCTTGCAACATGTTGCCATCGGTATCTAGAATTTTGGTGACTTCGTATATTAAAAACTTTAGATAGCTTTGTGTGTTTTTGATAGCAGTTGGCAGGTCAGATACATGACCATGGCCTGGAACAATATACTTTGGCTTGAAGTTGGCCATTTTATCAAACACATCAACCCAGCTTTGTGCATTTCTAGCTGGACCAACGCCTAGCATTCTGTCGTTAAAAACAATGTCGCCAGTGAACATGATTTGCTCACTTGGCATATAAATAAAGATGTCGCCTGCTGTATGTGCTGAGCCAAAATAATAAAGCTCTAACTTAATGCCGCCGAGTTTTAGTGTTTTTTTGCTGTCGAATACTTCTGATGCAACAACAGGGTTTGTGCCTTTTAAGCTTTCACCAATAAGTCCATCTAGTCTGGTTAGGTGGTAGTCAGCTCTGGCTTTTTGATCAGCTTGGGCTTTAGTGGAAGCGATAACTCTAGCGCCTAATTTTTGGAAATAATCATTGCCCAACCAGCGATGATCTTGCCCGCCGGTGTTGATGACTACTTTTACTGGTTGCTCTGTAAGCTTTTGAATGGCTTTATGGATTTGCTTAGCGCCTAGATAACTTGCACCTGAGTCAATTAAGATAACACCATCGTTGGTGATGATAACGCCATGTGTTGAGTTATTGCCAAAATTAGTAGGAGATCTTTGAGTGGTTTCACCGACTAGCGCATAAACATTGTTAGCTACTTTGTGTACTTCTAATGAAGCCTGAGCTATAGCTATGTTTGCCATTAATAATAAAAATATTGCTGTTTTTTTCATGCTACTCTCCAAAAATTAAAAAATTGATAACGCCGCCAAATGCTAAATATAAAAAAATAAGAATTGATACTGTAAATATGGCTTTTTGTGTAATATCCAGATACTGAATTGGCGCTCGAGCTCTTGTTAAATCACAAACTTCTCCAGGGCAATGTTTGACTTTGTCTTGATGAAATAGATTATAAATTTTGCAACCGACACAAATACCAAATACCGATTCAAAAAACAACAAGCTCAAGCATAGGAAACAAGTCAAGATATTAATCGGGCCACGAACATCATTAAGCACAATTAAATAAAACAATATGGCCGCCAAAACAAAGCCAAAACCCCAGGCCCATCTTTTGGGCTTGGCATCGGTGTATTCTGGCTTTTGGTTGTTAACGATCCAGCGCCCCACAACCATGGATGGTGCGTACTTTGGATTTAAGGCAATTCGAATAAAAAAATCAAACAAAAAAGCCGATACCATAAGCTTAGTTGGTTCGTTGTTGCCGGTTAAAAAGCCGTTCATGAATGCCATAAAGGCAAACAAAAAGACAATACCTGCGGCCGCTCTAACTTCTCGTTCGTTAAAAACGAGGACATCATAGCCGCTAACTTTTTCACCAAATTTGATCATTTTTGCTCGCTTATTATCACGCTAGTAATCATACACAGATAATAAGGATATAGATGATTTTAAATTAAACTACCTGTCCTGCAGCCCAGCCTGATGACCAAGCCCATTGGAAGTTATAGCCACCAAGCCAGCCGGTAACATCAACCGTTTCACCAATAAAATAAAGGCCTGGGTGCTTGTTTGATTCCATGGTTTTAGAGGATAGCTCGTTGGTTTCAACGCCACCTGTACAAACCTCAGCCGTGCGCATGCCTTCTGTACCACTGGGTGATAGCATCCAATTATTCAAGCAATATCCAAAAGCTTTAAGGTCGTGTTGTTTAATTTCACCCAGGGTTGTATCTGCTATTTTTTTGGCACTTAGTGTATTGGCAAAACGCTCAGCCAAACGCTTAGGAAAGAATTCACCCAGAATGGTTTTAAGCTCTGCTTTGCCACGTTTTTGCTGCATATCAAGTAAAAATTCACTTGCATCCAGATCGGGCAAAAGGTTGATTTCTATGTAATCACCTTTGTGCCAATAGGATGATATTTGTAAAATGGCTGGCCCGCTTAAGCCACGATGTGTGATAAGTAGCGCTTCTCTAAAACTGGCATTGTTACAGCTAATCACTGCGTCTAATGAGAGGCCAGAGAGGTCTTTAAAATAGGTGTTAATATCGTGCTGATGAAAAGTAAGTGGCACCAAGGCAGGCTTAAATCCGACTGATTTAAGGCCAAACTGTTTGGCTGTTTGCAGGCCAAAATCAGTGGCGCCCATTTTAGGAATACTTGGCCCACCTGTTGCTATGACTAATGATTGAGTTTGGTAATCGCCATTATTGGTCGTGAGCATATAGCCCTGCTCAGATTTAATGTCGCTGGTTTCGACATTAAGCTCAATATCTGCCCCTTCGCACTCTGATAATAATCCTCTTAGGACGGCACTTGATTTTTGATCACAAAATAGTTGTCCTAAGGTTTTTTCAGTCCAAGTGAGCTGGAACGATTCTAATAGGGCAATAAAATCCCACTGCGTGTAGCGTGATAGTGCTGATTTACAAAAATGAGCGTTGTTTGAAATGAAGGCCTGAGGCTCGATATTTAAGTTTGTAAAATTACAACGACCACCTCCAGAAATGAGAATTTTTTTGCCGGCTTTGTTGGCTTTGTCTAGGATTAGCACACTTTTATTGCGCTTTAAAGCTTGTGCGGCGCACATCAAACCTGCAGCGCCTGCACCAACAATAATCACATCATATTGTTTCAAAAGAGTTTTTCGATTGTTTTTATAATCACGGGAGAATCCCATTCTAGTGCGCCACGATAAGTGTAGCGAATGATGGCGTTTTTATCCAAAATAAAATTTGATGGATACGCATACACACCCCAATCTTGGACGGCTTTACCTTCAACGTCTAGTAGGATGGGTAGATCAAATTTTACATGTTTTTTAAAGTGGCTAATTTCGAGAGATGACTCGCCCACATTAACGGTGATAATTTCAAAATCTTGTTGTTTTAGTTGCTCACCAAGTCTAACCAAAGAAGGGATTTCTTTAATACAAGGCTTGCACCAACTTGCCCAAAAATTAAGCAAAATGACTTTGTCTTTATAATCACTCAGTTTCACTGTATTGCCATTTAAATCTTTTAGTTGTAAAGCAATGTTTTGTTTACCCTTATAAGGCTTGAGTGTTGGTTCGCTAAAATTAAGACTGACTTTAGTAGTTTTGCGTTTTGATAATGTTTTTGGTGCAAGTGGGGAAACAGTTGAAAGTAAGTTAGCTGCTTGGCTGTAGATATTGGCCAAATCTGCTTTTACTTTTAGATCTAGTTTGGTTAGATCCTCTTCATTGCGCATGTAAAACCCACCACGCACGCCTTTTAATCGGTGCACGAATACTGAACTGCCGCCCAATTTTAAGGCTTGTAAGATCTCTTCAGCACGGAAATATTTGGTGCTGTATTGGGTTAGAATCATATAAATGGGTAGATTGCTGACTTTAGCAACGTTCACATATTCTGCCTCAGTACCTAATGCAGGTGCGCCTTTTATTAGATGCGGAGAGTGGAAAATATGGCCTTTTAGGTAAAGGTTATCAGGATGTTGAGTTTGCCATTGATACGCTGCTTTTAGGGCAAGCTGGGCGCCTCTACCAGAGGTGATAAAGAATAATTTTTTAAAGCCTTTGTCTTGCGTGAGGCTTATCAACTCTACGATATCATCTGTACTGAATTCGTTGACACTGCTGCGATTCTTAGGCGTCATGTAGCTGGCATGTAAATCAAGCACCCAAACATCGTTTCCATCAAAAGCCAGCTGTTGTGCTGTTGTAATATGACCTTTACCAAAACCGCGCTCAGATGGAAGATATAGATATAAGGTCTCACCATCGGCTTTAAAAGTATCTGCTAGGATTACTTCACCAGAGCTGAGTTCAATTTCTATTTTGTCATCAGCAACAACGATGGATGACAAAAAAAAGATTGTGAGTAGAAGCCATTTCATGGGTAGTTATACATGTCCAAAATATAGTACAAAGTTACGCCTTCAGAGGAGCGAGATGGGCCCAAGACTTTGGCGGCATATAAGTGATTAGCCGTATCTGATTTTTCGATTGCTTGTTCCAGAGTTTCAACCACTTCAACATTATTTGCAGGCACACGCTCTCGCTTGACACGAGGAATACGCACCACGGCATAGTGCTCGGTGACAACCTTGATTTTGGGATGTGGATCTAGTGAATAACCTCTCATATCTACTCGGTAATGATCCTTGATCCACAGACTTGGTTTGAAGGCACGGCAACATGAATTTTTGCTGGAAGTGATAGCTTCATTGCATCAACACGACGAACAAACTCGGCTTGATCAACGCCGCCACCAATCATTTCATTAAAGGCTTTTTCTTCCCAAATCGAGCTGACTGTTCGTCCACCATAATCATGTGCTGGATAAACTAATGTTTCCTCTGGTAAAGTGAATAAATATTGGATCGAGTTGTATAGATTTTCAGCAGAGCCGCCTTGGAAATCACACCGTCCACAGCTTCTGATTAACAATGCATCTCCGGTGAAAACTTTATCATTAATAGCATAAGACATGCAACCACTGGTGTGGCCTGGGGTAGTCATGGCTTTAATTTTAAATTCACCAAATTCTAATTGCTCGCCATCCTTAATTAAGATATCTGCGCAAGCTACAGGGCTGGCATCACCCAGAACAATTTGTGCCTGTTTGAATTGGTCTTTTAGTGGGCATGAGCTGGTAATATGGTCTGCATGGATATGCGTTTCAATAATGTATTTAAGCGTTAATCCAAGCTCTTCAATTAGGCCAATATCTCGCTGTTTGGTTTCGCTAACGGCGTCAATAATAACCGCTTCTTTAGTTTTAGAATCGGCCAATAAATATGTGTAAGTTGAGCTTTCTTTTTCAAATAAAGGACGGAAAATTAAACTCATGGTAATACCTTTTTAAATGGCTTAACAATCACACTAGCGTAAGCACCTGATGACATGTATGGATCAGCATCTGCCCAGGCTTGTGCGTCTGCCAAGCATTCAAACTCTGCAACAACCAGAGAGCCTGTAAACCCTGCTTCGCCAGGTTCGTTGTTGTCGATGGCTGGATGTGGGCCTGCTAGGATTAAACGACCTTCGCTTTGTAAAATCTTTAAGCGCTCAACATGTGCGGGACGCACTGACATTCTTTTTTCTAATGAATTTTCTACATCTTGTGAAATAACAGCATATAGCATTTAAATTCTCCTTAAATATCTAGTATATCTTGCATCGAATACAAGCCTGCAGGCTTGCCTTGTAACCAAGCTGATGCTCGAATAGCGCCATTGGCAAATGTCATGCGTGATGAAGCCTTATGAGTGATTTCTACACGCTCACCTTCCATAAAAAAGCTAACCGTATGCTCGCCCACAACATCGCCACCTCGAATGGTAGAAAAACCAATGGTTTGACGATCGCGGGGCTCCTCGATTCCTTCACGGCCATAAACAGCGCACTTGGATAAATCTCTACCTAGGGCATTTGCAACCACTTCACCCATTTTAAGTGCGGTACCAGAAGGTGCATCAACTTTATGGCGATGATGTGCTTCGACAATCTCAATATCAGACTCTTCACCAATGACTTTGGCTGCCACCTCTAGTAATTTAAGCGATAAATTTACGCCCACACTCATGTTTGGTGCAAAAACCACGGGGATTTTTGTGCCCGCATCTTTAATCATTTGTAGGCCAGCATCGTCAAAACCTGTTGTGCCAATCACCATGGATTTGCCTGCGCTAACACAAACCGCTAGGTAATCAAGGGTTGCTTCTGGGCGAGTAAAATCAACCAGAACATCAAACTGATCAATCACAGAGTTTAGGTCATCCCCCTTATCTAGAGTAACTCCTAGGATGGTTTTATCAGACTGTTCAATGGACTGGATAATGGATTGACCCATGCGCCCTGACGCGCCAACTACTGCAATTTTTATCATTTTTTGTTTACTCTATTAATTAAAAATTAAGCTTAAACTATTCTTGTCTAATCCTTAAATATACTGGATATTTGAAACTACCCTTTTTTGTGAAGCCGTAATATTTGAATGTAATTTTACTACCAATAGCTGGCGGGTTTGCTCTGTCTTTATCCTTAAAACCAGAGCCAATTTTTAATTTCTTGCCAGTATCTGTCTGACATAAAACTGATCCCATCATGTTTTGGTATCTACCTTTTCCTGGCAAAATTTCTAATACGATGCATTCGGTATCAAAGTACTGCTTAACCTTAAGCGCTGAAGGTAGCCGCCCTGTTTGATATAAAGTATCTGGGTTTCTAACAACAACACCTTCGCCTTTATCGGTGGTAACTTCTTTTAAAAAATCAGCCAACTGACCTTTGGTGTTAATAACTGTTTGAGGAATAATTTGAAGATGAGAATTAGGGTTGTCGCGCAAATATTCTTTCAAAACACCCAACCTTTTAAGTAATCCACCCGATTGACCTGGCACTTCAAAGATGTTGTGTGTAATGCTCTTCCAGCGCTGATTGGAGTTTTTAGATCGTACGATTGAGCTGATATTTTCAAAATCACCGCGCTGCGTCCATAGCTCGCCATCAATAGCAAATGGTGGGTAATTTTGTGTAAACCATGCGGGCGCATGAATAGGGTTTCCACCGCGACTAACCAGCTCTTTGCCAGTCCAAAATCCACGAATGCCATCTAGTTTTTCACTCATTACCCAGCCCATAACATCCTTACTGTCGTCGTAAGTTTTTAGTAAGAATAAATCAGGCTTAGTAGCTAAAGCCACTTGAGCAAGCATTAAATAAGCGAAAACTAATTTAATACTTGCTTTAATCACAGGCTTTTTATAGCTCGTCTTCTAAAAAGCCATTTTGCTTAGTAATGTTGTCAATATCTTGTAAGGTTTTCAGCATGTCTGCCATTCTATGAATAGGGATCATATTTGGGCCGTCACTCAAGGCATTTTCAGGATCTGGATGAGTTTCCATGAAAAACCCAGATACGCCAACTGCTGCTGCTGCTCTTGCTAAAACAGGCACCATTTCTCTTTGTCCGCCTGATGTTAAGCCATTGCCGCCAGGTTGTTGCACAGAATGTGTAGCATCAAACACAATCGGCCTGCCTGTTGAACGCATGGTAGATAATCCGCGCATATCAGAGACTAAAGTATTGTAACCAAATGAAGTGCCGCGATCACAAATGGTGATTTGTTGATTGCCCACTTCAAAAGCTTTATCGACTACATTTTGCATATCCCATGGCGCTTGAAACTGGCCTTTTTTAATATTAACGGGAATACCTTGTCTACAAACATTCTGAATAAAATTTGTTTGACGCACTAAAAACGCTGGCGTTTGCATCATATCAACCACACTAGCTACTTCATCAAGAGGCGTGTCTTCGTGAACATCGGTTAGAACTGGTACGCCAATCTCATCTTTAACTTTTTGTAAAATTCTTAAGCCTTCTTCAACACCAAGACCTCTAAAACTACCAGTACTTGAGCGATTAGCTTTATCATATGAAGATTTATAAATAAAGTTAATACCTAAATCTTCGGTGACTTTTTTAAGTGTTTCAGCACTCTTCATCGCTAAGGATTCTGACTCGATAACACAAGGGCCTGAAATCAAAAAAAATGGCTGATCAATACCTATTTCAAAGTCTAATAGCTTCATGTTATTTCACTGGGTTAATAAATTGATAAGGTTAATTATAAGCCAAACAATTCATTAAAATACTGAATCATGACAAATACACCTGACATTCTAAAAAAAATCATTGCTCGCAAAGAGCAAGAGATTAAAGAGGCGATCAAGATAGTTCCATACAACACAATGATGGAAACTGCTTATGAAGACCGAACAACGCGTGATTTTTATCAAGCATTAAAAGATAAAACTGATCTTAAACAAAATGCTATTATTGCTGAAATAAAAAAAGCTTCTCCTTCCAAAGGTGTTTTACGTGAAGATTTTAATGTGGCTGAAATTGCTAATAGCTATGCAAAACATGGTGCTACTTGTATATCGGTATTAACCGACAAAGATTTTTTCCAAGGCGATGATAAATATGTCGCTGAGGTTAGGTCAGTCGTCACATTACCTGTATTGCGCAAAGAATTTATCATTGAGCCTTACCAAGTATTTCAATCACGTGTTTTAGGTGCAGACTGTATTCTGCTGATTGCTGCTTGTTTGGAAGATCAGCGAATGGAAGATTTAGCCATGCTGGCAATTTCTTGCCATATGGATGTTTTAATTGAAGTACACAACCTTGAGGAGCTTAAACGCGTTCAGGAGCTTCGCTTGCCAATGGTTGGCATTAACAATCGCAACTTGCGCACATTTGACGTTACCTTACAAACAACCATTGATTTACTAGACGCCATTGATGATGACACAATAGTCATTACCGAGAGTGGTATTGTTAGTGCGCAGGATGTTAAACTGATGAAAGAACATGATATTCATGCATTTTTAGTGGGTGAAGCATTCATGCGCCAAGACAACCCTGGCCAAGCTTTAGAAGATATTTTTGCCTAAATGGCACAAGGATACTAATAATGAACACAACAGTTAAATGGATTGATGGCATGATGATGGTGGGTGAGTCAGCTAGTGGACATGCCATTGTTATGGACGGACCTGAAGATCTGGGTGGTAAAAATTTAGGCATCCGGCCAATGGAAATGCTGTTATTAGGGATGGGTGGTTGTACTACGATTGATGTGGTTTCCACCTTGAAAAAAATGCGCGAAGAGGTGCGCGATTGTAGCGTTGAAATAGCAGCTGAGCGCGCTGACGAACATCCAAAAGTTTTTACTAAAATACATCTGAATTTTATTATTAAAGGTAATAGCCTTAATGAGAAAAAAGTAGAAAAAGCAGTAAGCTTATCAGCTGATAAATATTGCTCTGCTTCTATCATGCTTGGAAAAATGGCTAATATCACTCATGACTTTATAATCAATGAATAATTTTTGGGGATGGATCGGAACAGTCACGGGCATAATAGGTGCGGTGTTTGTTGCTCTAAACTTTGAATACTCGAAGTTTGGTTATATATCGTTTATGATATCTGCGATTACTTGGACTATCCAGGGCGCTAAAAATAAAGACAAATCATTAGTATTTTTAAACTCTGTTTTTATCTGTGTTAACGGACTAGGTATCTATCGTTGGTTTTTCTAAAGCCTTCTGTTTATTTAATTTCAAGTGTTATTATGGCACTAAGTACGATGACTTTCGCTGAAGGTATTCAAGAAAAAATTGCTGATATTACTCAAAGCATTGAGTCTATTAATAATGATATTTTAGATCTTGAAGTAAGCTATGAGCTTGATGAGGGTGGTATTGATATCAATCAAGACTTGGCTGATATTAGTAATGAACTGCTTTATCACGAATACTCAATTGGTACACCAATAGACGGAAATAGCAACTGGAATGAATCAGAGCAAATGATTCTTGATGCAAAAATTAAACTTCAAGCCCTGCAAGAAAAAATCAAACTCGAGGGTGATTGGGGGCAATTACGTTTTCGGGTAATTGACTTTAAAGGAGAAGACCCTGGCCAGCTAAAGCTCAGATACAACTACGGTTTTTAAAACTATCCCCTTAAAATAATTAGCGTATAATATTTTTTTTCATGGAGAGTTGGCTGAGCGGTTGAAAGCGCGCCCCTGCTAAGGGTGTAAAGGGTTTATCCCCTTTCGAGGGTTCGAATCCCTCACTCTCCGCCATTATTTAAAAAATTCTTATCCATATGACTGACACACCTTTAGTAATCGCAGGAAAAACTTACAACTCGCGCTTACTGGTTGGCTCAGGAAAATATAAAGATTTAACGCAAACAAAACTAGCCACCGATGCTGCACAAGCCGATATTATTACGGTTGCAATTCGACGCACTAATATTGGTCAGGATGCAAATGAGCCTAATTTACTCGATGTTATCTCACCAGATACTTACACTATTTTGCCAAATACAGCAGGCTGCTACACCGCTAAAGATGCGGTGCGTACTTGCCAGCTAGCACGTGAATTATTGGGCGGACATAATTTGGTTAAGCTTGAAGTATTGGGTGATGAGAAAACTCTTTATCCTAACGTTGTTGAAACACTCGCTGCTGCTAAAACATTAGTAGACGATGGATTTGATGTAATGGTTTACACCAGTGACGATCCAATCATCGCTAAAGAGCTTGAAAACATCGGCTGTGTTGCAGTTATGCCACTCGCCTCACTGATTGGCTCTGGCCAAGGTATTGCCAACCCTGCAAACATCAAACTTATTAAAGAACAGGCCAATGTACCCATACTCGTTGACGCAGGTATTGGCTGTGCTTCAGATGCAGCGCGCGCTATGGAGCTGGGCTGTGATGGTGTATTGATGAACTCAGCGATTGCCAATGCACAAGATCCAGTTTTAATGGCGAGTGCCATGAAGCATGCGGTTATAGCAGGTCGAGAGTCTTATCTAGCTGGAAGGATGATGAAAAAAGCGTTTGCTTCTGCTTCATCACCAATGGAAAACCTAATCTAGAAAGCTTTCATCTTCTTTTAATTCTACTTCTCTATTTTCCTCTATGGGCTTTTTAGTTCTTTTTGCTGGCTTAGCAATTACTTCTAAGAAAAAAGACTCCAACCCTTCTACATCGGCTTCTGCAATCACTTTATTAATCTCAGTGACATGAATCGAGCTACTAGAAGCTTCAGTTGCACCAAAACGGCAATCAAAATCCCAAAAATCTACATCGTCAGGTAGTTTTTTATTGCGTTCACGCTTAATATACTTTCTAAGTTCGTATTTGATGGCTTCAGCCACTCTGGTTCTTTGCTTTTTTGGGTGAGAGAAGCTGAATATTTTTTTCATAGTAAATTAGATTTAGTCGTTTAATGCGTTGAATTATACGCGCTAATCAGCTTTACAACGAGCACCCTATTGGTCACTTTTTTTGATTCTTCGTTAAAATTGACTAATAAATATCATAAAATAGAAATCATGGATTTTTCAAAAAAATTATCAGAAATAAAGCAAGCTCATCTTTATCGCTCAAGAAAAGTATCTGAAAATGCACAAGATATTCAGCTGATGATTAATAAAAAATCGCTGATTAATTTTTGCTCTAATGACTATTTATCTCTGGCTAATCATCCAGAGGTTATACAGGCG
Organism: Candidatus Thioglobus sp.; assembly: GCA_028228555.1. Taxonomy (NCBI): domain Bacteria; kingdom Pseudomonadati; phylum Pseudomonadota; class Gammaproteobacteria; family Pseudothioglobaceae (SeqCode); genus Candidatus Thioglobus; species Candidatus Thioglobus sp. The sequence goes on from JAOJBP010000003.1 coordinate 18,583, forward strand.
TTAAAAAAAGGTGCTGATCAATACGGTGTTGGATCAGGCTCATCTCATTTGGTAAGTGGACATTCTCGTGCTCATCACGATTTAGAAGAGGCTTTAGCTGATTACACCGGACAAGATCGAGCATTGCTGTTTTCAACGGGTTATAGTGCAAATTTAGGTATTTTCTCTGCCCTAAAAGATGAGCTTAGTTGGGTATTACAAGATAAGTTTAATCACGCATCATTGATTGATGGAAATCAGTTAATTGGTCTTCCAATTCAGCGATATTTGCATAACGACCTTGAATCATTAAACAAAAAGATTGTCAAACAAACTGGCAGAGGCATGATTGTGACTGACACAGTGTTTAGTATGGATGGTGATCGGGCAAATATTGGTGATTTGCAAAAAATCGCAAATTTTTCACAAGCTATTTTGATGCAAGATGATGCACATGGATTTGGCCTGTTTAAGCCCAATATTCCTAAAAACTCAATCTATATGGCCACTTTGGGCAAGGCAGCAGGCACAATGGGCGCTTTCGTCGCTGGAAATGACGATTTTATTGAGTTTTTAATCCAAAAATCACGTCCTTATGTGTATACAACAGCTATGTCACCTGCTATTTGCGTAGCAACTCTAAAAAGTCTAGAATTGATCAAAAAAGCAGAGCAAAAAACAAAATTATTAGCTAATATTCATTATTTCCGAAATTTTTCAAGCTCGCTTGATTTACCTATCGAACCTTCTGATTCAGCTATTCAACCTTTAATCATTGGAGACAGTGAAAAAGCCCTAAAAATCAGTCAAACTTTGTTTGATAAAGGTTTTTATGTAAGTGCTATTCGTCCGCCAACGGTACCAAAAAATACTGCACGATTACGAATTACACTAAATGCTGATCATACTCAAACACAAATTGAGCAACTATTAATCCAGATTAAACATGCTCTATAGTAGCGCCATAGGTACTGGAAAAGATTTAGTCTTACTTCATGGCTGGGGCTTTAATGCTGACTTATTTAATGATTTAATTAAAACCCATAAAGAGCAATACCGCATTACCAAAATTGATTTACCCGGCCATGGCAGAAGTGATGAGGTCGCTGGCGGGATCGACGAATGGTGTAATGAAATTATTAAAATTTTGCCTAGCAACCCAATCTTACTCGGCTGGTCTCTAGGTGGGTTATTGGCTATCAATATTGCTCGTCAAGTACAAATTTCAAAGCTTATATTGGTAGCTTCTAGTCCTAATTTTATACAAAATGACCATTGGAAATTTGGCATAGATGCTGATAATTTCAACCAATTTTCAGATGCATTGCAACTCAATTTATCAAAAGGACTTAAGCGTTTTATTAGCTTACAAACCAAAGATAAGTCCCAAATAAGACAACTCGGATCCTCTATAGATACTTTTCCTGCTTCAACAACAGCACTCAATCAAGGATTGGAAATATTGCTTAACACGGATTTAACTGAGCAATTTTTAGCTCTGGATATTGATATAAAGGTTATTTTAGGTAGAAAGGATACTTTAGTGCCTAGTGCAGTATCTAGCTGGTATGAGTCTCAATCAATCGATACTGTGATTTTGAATACAGGTCATTTGCCGTTTTTAAATGCCGGCTTTGAACTATAGTATAATGCTCATCAGTATTAAACTTTGGAGATAGCGATGAGTGCAGTTGTTGGTGTTATTATGGGCTCGAAATCAGATTGGCCGACCATGAAGCATGCGGTGGAAATGTTGGATGCGTTAGGTGTCGCCCACGAAGTGCAAGTTGTTTCCGCGCATCGCACTCCAGACCTTATGTTTGAATACGCAGCGAGTGCTAGTGATCGTGGCTTGAAAGTTATCATTGCTGGCGCTGGTGGTGCAGCTCACTTACCAGGTATGGTCGCTGCCAAAACCATTGTGCCCGTGTTAGGTGTGCCTGTTCAGTCTCGGGCACTCAGCGGACAAGATTCATTATTATCTATCGCTCAAATGCCGGGTGGTATTCCAGTAGGAACACTAGCTATTGGTGATGCTGGTGCAAAAAACGCTGGGATTCTAGCTGCACAAATTATTGCCAATGAAGATAAGATTGTTAAGGCCAAAGTAGTCGCCTTTAGAGCAAAACAAACTCAAGATGTTTTAGACAATCCAAATCCGGCTTTATAGCATATGAAAATAGGGGTACTTGGCGCAGGCCAGTTGGGCAGAATGATGGCTATATCAGGCTATCCTCTTAATCATCAATTTGGATTTTCTGGTAATTCCCATGACGAACCATCGGCTCTATTGGGTCACATGTTTGCGCTTGAAGATAATGCTGAAAGTATTGAATCTCTAGTGGCATTTGCGGATGTGATCACTTATGAAAGTGAAAATACTGATGTTGAAATGGCTAAACAAATTAATAAAGACGTGCCAGTTTATCCGGGTGAAAGATCTCTATTTATCACTCAGCATCGTGGTCGCGAAAAAGCCTTATTTGACCAACTAGAAATTCCTTGTGCACCTTATCAAATGGTGAACTCATTAACTGATCTTGAAAAGGCTGTTGAACATATTGGACTGCCTGCTATTTTAAAAACAGCAACGCAAGGTTATGATGGCAAGGGTCAGTTTCTAATACGCAGTTCAGATCAAATTAAAAAAGCATTTGAAAGCATGAATGGGGTTGAATTGATTCTTGAGGGGTTTGTTAAATTTAAGCGTGAATTATCTTTAATTGCAGTGCGTAATAATGATAATGAGCACCAGTACTATCCTTTGGTTGAAAACACTCATCATAACGGTATCTTAAGATTAACTATTGCTCCTGCTCAAAATATTGATGCTGAGGTACAAAAAACTGCTGAATATTACATGCAAACCTTGCTTGATGAAATGGATCATGTCGGCGTATTAACAATTGAACTATTTGAAACTGAAAATGGGCTAGTTGTTAATGAAATGGCGCCACGTGTCCATAACTCTGGGCATTGGAGTATAGAAGGTGCTAATACCTCTCAATTTGAAAACCATATTCGTGCTATTAGTGGCATGCCTCTGGGGGATACAACCCCCACTCACAACTTTAGTGCGATGGTGAATATTATTGGTAAAATTGGGCCTATACAAATTCCGTTAACAATGCCTAATGCCCACTTGCATTTGTATGACAAAAGTGAGCGCGATAATCGTAAACTCGGCCATATTAATATCACTGCTGATTCATTAGCAGAGCTTGACAACAGCATTGAACAACTAAAAGAATTTCTACCTAATTAACTTATACAAACAGGATTTATATTATGTCAGAAGAATACAATTGGCCTTCATCAATGCTTTATCATCCAACAGGCGATCCAATCAATATCAAGCCTATTGATAACAATGATTCATTTGGTACAGATGAGCTGCAAACTTTTATTGGTGGCCCTATTGGCCATATTAAGCTTGATAATGGTATGCTAGTGATTAATGATGAAGGTCAAAAAATGGATTTACCATTAAATGATATGGCCAGTAAAAATGGTTATTCTTTGTATGGAAATGTTATCTTTGTGCCGAAGCTTATTCAAGCTAAACCGGTTAAATTTAATATTAAAGATCTGTAGTTATCACTTAAACACACTCGGTATTACCGAAACCAAAAGCAGTATCGCCATGGTACGATTAAACATCTTGTAATGAAAATCTGTTTTGATTAGTTTTTTCATCTGAGATCCTAGAAAAAGCCAAGAGCCATTACATGGAAAGATAGCAATAAAAAAGCTTAATGCTAAGATTAATGTGGTTGTTTGCATGTCAATGCTGGTGGTAAACACACCTATTCCACTAAATATCATCACCCAAGCTTTAGGGTTTACCCATTGAAAAAATATTGCTTGTAAGAATGTTAGAGGCTTAGCACCTTGATCTATTTTTCTTTGCTGGGTGGTTATAAACATCTTGTAAGCTAAAAATAGCAAGTAACCAACACCGGCCACCTTAACAAATAGATATATAACAGGTATTTGCGTGACTAAAGAGTCAAGCCCAAAACCAACGGCTATTAGCATTATTGGAAAGCCAAAAGCGATGCCTAGTAGATGAGGAATGGATTTTCGAATACCAAAATTCAAGCCAGACGCTAAAATCATGATATTGTTAGGGCCAGGTGTAATGGTCATAACCAGTGAAAACAGAAAAATCGATAATAAATTATCCATTTATCTACTGGCCGAACTCCTTTTCTAAATAAGTTTTAATGTCATTAGATTCATACATCCAGCTAACTTTTTTACCTTCAGTAATTTTTAAACAGGGCACCTGAACCTTGCCGGCCTCTTTCAGAAGCTCTTCGCGATATTGGCCACCTCGGGTCTGCGCATCTCGAGTAACAATATTAATATTTAAGCTTCTAATCACCCTTCTACTCATAATGCAAAAAGGACAAGCAAAAAATTGATACAACTCGATTTTTGCCGCTTTTTCATCAGCTAATACTTGAGCTTGTGCATCTCTTTTAACTTTACTAACTGGGATCAATCGACTTACAAGTGCGATCAATGAACCCAATCCATTTCTAAATGCTTTTATAAATAATTTCATATTTTTTATTTCCTATTTTGGTATGCAGTAAGTGTATTTTCTAGCAAGGTGGCAATTGTCATTGGGCCAACGCCACCTGGAACAGGTGTTATCCAGCCAGCATTTTTAATGGCTAACTCAAAATCTACATCACCCACAAGTTTGCCAGTTTCTAATCGGTTGATACCAACATCAATAACGACAGCGCCCTTTTTAATCCAATCCCCTTTGATTATGTGCGCAACACCAACAGCAGCAATGATTACATCAGCTCGTTTTAATTTTCCAGAGAGATCTTGGGTTTTGCTATTACAAATGGTGACAGTGGCATGCGCATTTAACAGCTCCATTGCCATTGGCCTTCCAACTATATTAGATGCGCCCACAACAACACAATCTTTGCCTACTAAATCAATGCCTGTTGTTGCCAGCATAGTCATCACCCCTTTGGGCGTACAAGGGCGTAAATTAGCCTTATTTTGCATAAGTTTGCCGATATTCTCACTATGGAATCCATCTACATCCTTTTGTGGAGAAATGGTCTCAATAACTAAATTTGTATCCAAATGTTTAGGCAGTGGCAATTGCACTAAAATTCCATCGATCTTGTCGTCATTATTTAAACGAATAACTTCGTCCAGTAATTCTTGTTGGGTGATATTTGCAGATTTGCTTATTTTTTCAGAATAAAATCCAACCTCTTTACAGGCATTATCTTTGTTACGAACATAAATAGTAGAGGCCGGATCGTCGCCAACAAGTATTACTGCTAAGCCAGGCGCGCGCTCTAATTTTTTTACTTTTTGGGCAATGTCATTGCGTAATTTTTGGGCAATTTGTTTGCCATCAATAATATTCATACTTACTCTTTTTTTAATGTTATTTCGCTGTTAAAGCGACGCGTACTTTGTCTAAATCTTCTTGTGTATCAACCCCAAATCCTGTTTCAGCGCAAGCAATAGCCACATGAATGCCAAAACCTTCGTTAAGGACAGTTAGCTGCTCTAATTTTTCAACTTGCTCAAATCGAGAGCTGTCCATTTGTAAATATTGCTTAATAAACCCTGAGCGATAAGCGTAAATACCAATATGTTTATAGCAAAGTGATAAGTCAAAGTCTTGCTCATCTCTAAAATAAGGAATTGGTGCGCGAGAAAAATACAAAGCTTTGCCCCGCTGATCAAAGACTACTTTGACACAATTAGGATCAAGGTATTGCGCTTTGTCGATTACTTGCTCGCATAGAGTTGCCATTTGCATTTGACTCTGAACTAAATTATTAGCAACTTGATCAATAACACTCGAACTTAGCATTGGCTCATCGCCCTGCACATTAATCACTACTTCATCATCAGCAATATCAAGTTGGGTCAATACTTCAGCAATTCTTGCTGTACCAGATGTATGATTTTCATCTGTCATGCATACTACAGCACCAAATCCCTGAGCTACTTCTTTAATTCGCTCATCATCGGTTGCAATAATAACTTTTGAAGCGCCACTTTTTAATGCATTTTCATACGTTAGCTGAATGAGTGGCTTGCCATGAATATCTTTTAATAATTTTGCTGGTAGTCTGCTAGAGGCATAACGAGCTGGAATAATAACACTAAAGTTCATGAGTTAATCTAGCTTTCTAGCTTCTTCCTCTAACAAAACTGGAATGCCGTCATTAATTGGATAAGCTAGGCCGCTCACTTTACAGATTAGTTCTTCACCTATTTGTATTAAAGGTGCTTTAGATTTTGGACAGACCAATAGTTTTAAAAGTGCTTCATCAATCATATTTTTGCCGCTAAGTTAGTAAAAAAATCCTCGCTAATATCAAGATCTATCTCTAAGTAATACATCTTATCATTAGCAAACTCCCTACATTTTACCCAATCTTTAGCTGTCATTATTATTGGATGATTATCATTGAATTCTAAATCCTTAGATTGATACTGATAGTGGTCTGTAAATTCGTGCTCTTGCACTTGAACACCTAACTGCATCAGGGTTTGAAAAAAACGCTGAGGATGTCCAATACCCGCAACACCATGACAAGCTTGATGATTGAAAAAATCTAAAGGTTTTTTTTCACCTGATATTAAATTAACAAAGTGAGTTGGTTTTATTTGAGCACTAACCTCTCCTGGGAAAACGGAGCCATTGTTAATAACAAAATCAACACTTTTAAGTCGACTAAGAGGCTCTCGTAGTGGGCCAGCAGGCAAGAAAAAACCATTACCAAAACGTCTATGGCCGTCTACAACAGAAATCTCAACCGCTCTATCCATGGCATAATGCTGTAAACCATCATCACTAATAACCACCTCAACTTGATGTTGATCAATCAAGTCCTTAACGGCTTGGGAACGGCATTTATTAACCATCACAGGTGCGCCTGTTTGAGTCGCAATTAACAAGGGTTCATCACCCGATACTAGTGCATTAGTATCTGAATTTACTAACAAACTAGCATTCGCATGAGAGCCACCATAACCTCTAGAAACCACCCCAACTCGCCTACCTTGTTGTTTGAAATGCTCGACTAATTTAATTACAATCGGCGTTTTACCACTACCACCAACGGTAATATTACCCACGACTATGACGGGGACCTTGAATCGATTGGTGCGAAAAATACCAAAGTGATAAAAGGCTCGACGTATTTTACTTAAGGCATAAAAAACACCAGAGACTGGCCATAAAAGATAATTAACAACACCTCGAGTATTTAAATCCATCAAGCTTTATTTAAAACACTCGCCTTTGGTATCGTATTTTTTCTCGGTAAATCTGAGCACGCCTGCAGCAAACGTTAAGATAAGTATCGATGCCACCATAATCAACAAGTTGAAATTATCACTCGACATTAGTGCTTTCATATCTATCACCATAAAACGTGTGATAGCGGTTATTGCAATAAAAATAAGGAAAATAACGGGTAAGCGATGTGTTTTAAAATAAATACCAGTCATAGCGCCTAATTCTAAATAGATAAAAAGTAGCAAGATATCCTTCAAGGAAGCAAATCCAGATTCATGCTGCATGATGATGATATATTCCCCAATGGCTGACCAAACAATTGTCGCACCAATAACAAACAAGCCAACAATATGAAAAGTTTCAATTAAAAAATCTCCTAATTGATCAATCCTATCTTTTAATGCAATCTTCTCCATTTTTCTCCTCAGATATTTAGTTATTAGTAAAGTGCTAATTATGACAAAATATCACCACCATGAGTATTGAATTTGACATTTCCAACCAGTATTTACGTTCTAATCGTAAAAAAGGCTTCATTTCCTTTATTTCTGGCGTCTCTATGGTCGGTCTTATTCTAGGAGTAATGACCTTGATCACTGTTTTATCGGTCATGAATGGCTTTCATAAAGAACTAAGAGAGCGCGTATTAAGCGCCATCTCTCATTCATATATCAGCGAGCATAATGGACCACTAACTGATTGGCAAGAATTACAAGTAAAAATCAATCAGCATCCAGAGGTGATTAGTTCTTCCCCTTATATTGAAAAGTATGCCTTATTAAACACCACCAAAGGTGCGCAAGGCATTAGTGTCAGAGGAATCATTCCTCAACTAGAAAAGCAAACCTCTGTTCTACTCGATAAGATTAAATTTGGCTCAAGCCAGTTAACAAAATCTGATATTTTGATTGGTTCTGGGCTTTCAAACCAATTGGGCGCTCAAGTTGGTGACAAAGTCACTTTATTAACTCCTGAACTTTCGTCTAATATTATAGGTATTCAGCCTCGGTTCAAACGTTTTACGGTGGCTGGAATTTTTGATGCAGGTATCAATGAATATGATAATAATTTAGCTTTTATCCAGCTAAGCCAAGCTCAAATTCTTTATTCTATGAAACATCAGGTATCTGGCATTCGCCTTAAAGTGGCTGACTTGTTTCAAGCTAAGAGAATTACTCAAGAAGTGTCTGACAAGCTAGGTAGTGACAAATACTACGGTATTGATTGGACTCGTCAAAAGGCAAACTTTATTAAAGCGCTTGAGCTTGAAAAGCAAATGATTGGCGTGATCTTATCTTTAATAGTGGCTGTTGCCGCTTTTAACATCGTCTCTATGATGGTTATGGTGGTAACTGATAAAACCGCTGATATCGCCATTCTACGAACCCTGGGTATGACACCAAAACGCATCGTTAAGGTTTTTTTCTATCAAGGTTTAACCATTGGGATTATTGGTATCACTATTGGCGTCATACTCGGCATCCTACTGTCTCTTAATATCGAAACAATAGTGAGCGGCATTGAAGCGATTCTAGGATTTGAATTTTTTCCAAAGGAAGTTTTCTACATCAATCGATTCCCTTCTGAAATTCATTCGGGCGATATTATTAACGTCGCATTGGGCTCTTTTGTATTGGTCATATTAGCTTCTATCTATCCTGCTAAACGCGCTGGAGAAATCACTATTGCCAAGGTGTTAAATCATGAGTAACCTTATTAGTTGTCGAAATATTAACTATCAGTATGATGATGGTGGGAATCACAATCAAGTGATTAAAAATCTAAATCTTGAAGTGGATTCAGGTGAAACAATTGCCATTCTCGGACAATCTGGCTGTGGAAAATCAACCTTATTAAATCTATTAGGTGGCATTGATCGACCAAATAGTGGCCAAATTATTATTAACAATACAGATATTGGTAGCTTAAATGAGGAAGAGATAACAAATTTTAGGTCTAATAATCTTGGCTTTATCTACCAATTCCATCACTTACTAAAAGATTTTAGTGCTTTAAAAAATGTGATGATGCCGCTACTGATTCAAGCAGATCCTCTTGCTGAAGAAAAAGCCATGCAAATGCTTATTAAGGTTGGACTTGAATCTAGAGCAAGTCACCTGTCAAGTGAATTATCAGGTGGAGAGCGTCAAAGAGTAGCCATTGCTCGAGCACTCATTACACAGCCAAAATGCCTACTTGCTGATGAACCTACTGGAAGTCTTGATGGAAAGAATGCACGTGAAACGCTTGATTTAATGATGGAGCTAAATCAAACACATGATAACTCTTTAGTGATCGTAACTCATGATGAAAAAATTGCTAGCAAGATGCAACGAGTACTTGTTTTGGAAAATGGTCAATTTAGCTAATAGTTTAGCTTTTCCTGGTTAGCGTGTTATTTTCATCCACATAGCACAAGTTAGGTGCATAATTTTTAATCTCATGTTCATCGTAACTAGCATAAGCAGCAATAATCAGTAAATCACCCTTTGCTGCTTTATGAGCAGCTGCACCGTTAACTGAGATGACACCTGTATTTTCTTTACCACGTATGGCATAGGTTGTAAATCGGTTACCATTAGCAATATTATAAATTTGAATTTGCTCAAAAGCACTAATACCAGCAGCATCCAGCAAGATACCGTCAATTTCACAAGAACCTTCATAATCTAACTCTGAAGCTGTTGTTGTAACACGATGTAGTTTTGCTTTTAAGAAAGTTCTTTGCATAATGTTTTTATTTTAAATTTAATACTTTGGAATTTTGCAAGTATTTCTCTTTTTTATTAGGCATTTCTTTGAGTAATTGACGAAACATAGATAAGACTAAGTGACCGAGTGCATGTAAAAAATAACAACACACAAGAGACAAAGACGTAGTAAAAAATTAGCTTAATAGTTGGATCATAATACCTGCTGCAATAGCTGATCCAATGACACCTGCAACATTAGGACCCATAGCATGCATCAGTAAGAAGTTATGTGGATTAGACTCAAGACCTACCTTGTTTGAAACACGGGCTGCCATTGGAACCGCAGATACACCGGCAGAACCAATCAATGGATTGATTTTATTTTTACTAAACAGGTTCATTGTTTTAGCCATTAATAAGCCACTTGCTGTACCAATTGCAAAAGCAATCATGCCTAATACTAAAATACCTAGCGTCTCTGGCTGCAAGAATTGATCTGCCATCAGCTTAGAGCCAACTGCTAAGCCTAAAAAGATAGTAACAATATTGATCAAAGCATTTTGAGTAGTATCACTTAAACGGTCAACCACACCGGATTCTTTCATTAAATTGCCAAAAGCAAACATACCTAATAAAGGTGCTGCATCTGGTAATAATAAGGCCACTAACATTAACAGCATTACTGGGAAAATAATCTTTTCAGCAGTTGACACTTCGCGTAACTGCACCATTTCTATTTGGCGTTCTTTTTCTGTTGTTAATGCACGCATAATTGGCGGCTGAATCAGTGGCACAAGTGCCATATAAGAATATGAAGCAACTGCAATCGCACCTAATAACTCAGGTGCTAATTTACTCGCAACATAGATACTGGTCGGGCCATCTGCACCGCCAATAATACCAATTGCAGCAGCATCTTTTAGACTGAAATCAAATATACCAAGAGTGGTAAGGGCCATAGCACCTAGCACTGTTGCAAAAATACCAAATTGTGCAGCAGCGCCTAGTAACAATGTTTTTGGGTTGGCTAAAAGTGGTCCAAAATCTGTTAACGCTCCCACACCCATAAATATAATTAATGGAAATGCGCCAGACTCAATACCTATAACATAGAAGACATGCAAAATTCCACTACCCTCTGCAATACCTGCGCCAGGAATGTTTGCCAAAATTGCACCAAAGCCAATTGGTAATAAAAGTAATGGTTCAAACTTCTTAACAATTGCTAAATATAACAACAGCATACCAACCAATAGCATTAAGCCTTGACCCCATACCATTTGATATAAGCCTGTATTAAACCATAATGAATTTAATTGTTCCATAATAGACTCTGGGTAATTAAGCTAAAGATAATAAAGCTTGGCCAACTTTAACTGCGTCGCCTTCTTTGACGCTAATCTCTGTTACCACTCCACTTCTAGCTGCTTTAATTTCTGTTTCCATTTTCATAGCTTCAAGAATTACTAGCACGTCGCCTTCGTTAATTTTTTGATTAAGCGATACCATCACTTTCCATATATTGCCAGAAAGTGGCGCACCAATTGGCTCGCCGCCAGTTGCTGGCGCTTCACTAACAATCTCTTTTTCAGCAACAGGTGTAGCTGATGTAGAAGTATCCGAAGCTGCTTTCATTGACGTTACATCGCCACCTGCAGAAACTTCGACTGAATATGAAGTGCCTTTAAAGGAGACAGTATAAGTGCCTTCTTCATTATCTGATTCAGTAGAAGTGTCACTTTCTTGAGGGACTGGCTCAAAGAAACCAGGATTATCACGATTTTCTAAAAATGAAATGCCTACTTGTGGAAACAAGGCATAAGTCATTAAATCATCGATTTTATTATCTGCTAATTTAATACCTTTTTCAGCCACAATCTTGTCAAACTCTTGCTCAAGAACGAACATCTCTGGTGCAATATTATCTGCAGGACGACAAGTAATTGGCTCAGTTCCACCTAAAATTTTAACTTGTAATGCCTGATCAACTGGAGCAGGTGTTGCACCATATTCGCCTTTAAGTATGCCAGCTGACTCCTTGGTAATCGTTTTATAGCGCTCTCCTGTTAGTACGTTCAGTACTGATTGGGTGCCTACAATTTGAGAAGTTGGTGTAACAAGAGGAATATAACCCAAATCTTTTCTTACTCTAGGAATTTCTGCCAATACTTCGCTCATTTTGTCAGTAGCATTTTGCTCGCGCAATTGACTTTCCATATTGGTCAACATGCCGCCTGGCACTTGAGCTAATAAAATACGCGCATCAACCCCTCTTAAAGAACCTTCAAACTTCGCATATTTACGACGAATTGGCCTAAAGTAGGCGTCGATTTCTTCTAATTTCTCTAAATCTAATCCAGTTTTTCTAGGGCTGTTTTCTAAAATAGACACAACCGAGTTGGTAGCAGAGTGACCATAAGTCATACTCATTGAGCCGATAGAAGTATCAACGCGATCAATACCAGCTTCAACAGATTTAACAATAGTGGCTGTTGATAGTCCAGTGGTTGCGTGCGCATGCAGTTGGATTGGAATGTCAATCGTCTCTTTTAATTGCTTGACTAAGTCATAAGCAACATATGGCTGCAATAAACCGGCCATATCTTTAATACACAAAGAGTGCGCGCCCATGTCTTCGATTCTCTTAGCCATATCCAGCCAAGTTTGTGTATTGTGAACAGGGCTAAGCGTGTAAGAAATTGTGCCTTGAGCATGTTGATTTAACTTAACCGCCTGATCAACAGCCGTTTTCAAATTTCTAACGTCGTTCATGGCATCAAAAATTCGGAATACACCGACACCATTCTCTGCACAACGATCTATAAATTTACGCACAACATCATCGCTATAATGGCGATAACCCAAAAGATTCTGGCCACGTAAAAGCATTTGCTGAGGCGTATTAGGCATAGCCGCTTTCATCTCACGAATGCGGTCCCAAGGATCTTCACCCAGATAACGAATACAAGAATCAAATGTAGCGCCACCCCATGACTCTATAGACCAATAGCCAATTTTATCTAGCTTCTCAGCAATAGGTAGCATGTCATCGATTCGCATTCGTGTTGCAAACAATGACTGATGGCCGTCTCTTAAGACAAGCTCTGTAATACCAACTTTTTTGTTAATAGCTTTTTCTGGTTTTTTCATTATATTTTTTAGATAACTTAGCATCATCCTTATGCTCCCCTATGCATCTTAATCGCTTGCTCAATAACAAATTTTGTCTCTTCATCCATTTCTTGTTCAAGTGTTGTTGAGTTATTATTTTGTCTTGGGCTAGCTTTAATACGAGCTTCAAGTTTTTGGATAATAACAGACATCAATTTGGTTACAAAGACGAGCAATGTCAAAAACAAGAAAACAAAACCCATACCAAACATAGTTAGGTTTAATGCTTGCGCTAAAAGATCTGCTTGTTCCATAAAATACCCCTCTCTATTTTAATTTGGTACCGATGGACGGACTCGAACCGTCACTCCGTGAGGAACCGGATTTTGAATCCGGCGTGTCTACCAATTCCACCACATCGGCAATAAACTTTCTTTACTTATGTCTAAAAGTGATCCTACCTTTGGTTAGATCATAAGGTGTCATCTCAACAGTTACCTTATCGCCTGGCAGAATACGAATATAATGTTTGCGAATTTTTCCAGAAATATGCGCCAAAACACTGTGGCCATTTTCTAACTCAACAGTAAAGGTTGTATTAGGCAGCTTCTCTTTGACAACGCCTTCTAACTCAATGTAATCACTTTTTGACATAAATTTTAAATTTAAACTCAGTAAATAGAATAATTTTACCCGAATACCAAGCTCCCCTAATACAAAAACCGAGTCACTCTTCATGATTTGAAATAAGCTATAATTAGCCTACTTTTAATTAACGTTAACTATCAATGCAATTAAGTTTTGAATTTTTCCCCCCAAGAACAGACCAAGGTAAACTCAACTTGAAACAAGTTCGTCAAGAGTTATCTGTCATTAAGCCGCATTATTTCTCAACCACTTTTGGCGCAGGCGGGACTACGCAAGAAGCAACTCTGGAAACTGTATTAGATATTCAAGCTCATGATGGCGTTCCAGCAGCACCTCACTTATCTTGTATTAATTCTGAAAAATCCAACATCTTAACTCTTTTAAATCAATACAAAGCAGCTGGAATTAATCGCATTGTCGCCTTAAGGGGTGACATTCCTTCTGGTGTTCGTGATATTGGTGATTTTCATTATGCCAATGAGTTGGTTGAATTTATTCGACATGAATTTAATAATCATTTTCATATTGAGGTGGCCGCTTATCCAGAAATGCATCCACAAGCTAAAAATATGAATACCGATCTTGTGAATTTTTCTAATAAAATTAAAGCTGGTGCAAATAGTGCTATTACTCAATATTTTTATAATGTTGATGCTTATTTAAGATTTGTAGATGATGTACAAAAAATGGGTATTGATGCGCCTATTACCCCAGGCATTATGCCGATTACTAATCATGATCAATTACTTAGATTTTCAAACATGTGTGGTACAGAGATACCACGTTGGATCGAAAAACGATTAACAACCTATGGTGACGATTTAGAATCTTTATCTGCTTTTGGTCTAGATGTTGTCAGTAATCTTTGTGATCAACTTAAGTCTCAAGGAGTAGAAAGCTTTCATTTCTACTCAATGAATAAATCACAGCCATCTTTACAGTTGGCTAAAAATTTACTTTAATCTTAATTAGCTTGTTGATCAACCCAATTTTGTAATTCACTTAAAAGCTGTTTATCTTGCTCATGGCAACACTTTTCAAGCACTTGTAAGCGCCCTGCTAATTCTGAAAAAACCAGTTGATAGTGCTCATTTTTTAATTTTTCTTTATAGATTTTAGATTTTAATGAGGCAATGATAGTCATCAACGCTTGTTCATTTTCTTGCTTAATAACATCAGCTGCGCCAGCTTTATACATCGCGTCAGCCTTAATTTGTTGCATCTTTTTTAGGCGACTCTCTTGCTCTGAGTGAAGGCTATGAGATGGGTAAGCCAACCTAATACTATCTGTTGTAACGTAGCCTTCGTGGGTTTGTAATTTGCCTGCATTAATTTGTTCTTGAATATTGGAACGGCTCACCCCTAGTCGGCGAGCTGCTTGCGAAACACTTAGTTTAATCATATTATTTCTCTCCCCAGAAAAATATCATTTATTGCTGACCAAATTAATCAAGTTTACTTTAATTGTCAAGTGTATTATCTTGTCCTAATACTGAAACAATTGCCTGATCGCTAATATCTGGGGTCACAATTATTCGTTTAAAGCCAAAAGATTGCGCGTATTCTTGAATACGCTCACTCAGGACAATCATTGGGTATTGCTTTAAATTATCAAACCAATTTAGTTGAGTTGCTAAAACCCTTAAGCCGTCCAAATTTTCATTACTGGTTATGCTAATAAATCCCTGTTTATCAGATAAAAAAACCTTTAATGATTGCTGATGTAATTCGGTTAAGCTACAAACCACACGAGCATAAACTTGCGCATATTCGATTTTATTGTTATTTTTTTCTAAGCCAATTCTAAGGGTTTCTCGCCCACCCTTACCTCTGAAAATTAAGATATTTTTACCCTTCAAGCATGATACAGATTTAAGATTTAATAGTGACTCACTGGAAGCTTTCTCTTTAGGGAAATCATCAACCATGATATGGTTATCGTTCAATTTTTTAGCTGTAGCAGCGCCAACTGCAAATATATTTAAATACTCAATTTTCTTTAAAACTTCTAATCCATGCTCAACCGCATTGGCACTTATAAAAATCACTGCATCATATTGATCTCTTTTAACAATCGCATCAATAGGTTGAATCTCAAGCGTTGGGAATAACAAAGGCTGATGAGTAGACTCAATCATTAAAGATTTAAGCTCTTTGACCTGGGCAAGTGGACGAGTTAGTAAAACTTTCAAAATTTAATAGCCCAGAATTTCAGCAATGACTCGAATTTTATGCAAAGCTTCACTTTCAGCACTTTTGCAGATAAGTATTGTCCGGGTGTTAATTTCAGCTATTTTTTCAATATTCGCTCTCATCTTTTTATCATCGCCACTACCTTGCATACTAAAAACTGGCAGATGCGAGTAATATAGATACTGGCCCATGGCCTGTTTATTATTAAGACTAAGATCATATTGAGCATCAGATTGAAATGACACTCGATAATTATCCAACAAAGCCATAACCTTGGCACTTGGATGCTGCTCTAACTCACAAGATAAAATAAACCAGGATTGATACGGCTCAACAACACTTAGTAAAGCGCTTAAGGTATTAATATCTAATAATTGGTGAGGTTCAATGGTTAATACCAGCTCAAACTCTTCATCAGAATCTTCTATCTCTTCAAAGATAAGCTCTAAGTCTTCTTCGGTATCAATAGGTAACGACAAGGCTTTAAATAGCGTTGAATAGAAGTCAAAACGCCACTCGCTAGGTAAGTCATCTGGATAAAAATCGTCTATTAAATCTAAACCACGACGGCCAATTAAAAATTCTGTTTCACTCATTTTTTACGCTTCGGCCTTTATAATAAACAAAAATTAAAAAAAATCAATATGCCCGATATTCTACTACCAATTATTGCTTTATTATCAGGTTTTGCGCTTTTAATTTGGAGCGCAGACGAATTCACAGAGAATGGTGCCAAAATCGCCAATATCTTTAAGGTATCGCCTTTGGTAATCGGCTTGTTAATTTTTGGTTTTGGTACTTCTGCACCGGAAATGTTAGTTTCAGGACTGGCCGCTATGAATGGCAATACTGGCTTAAGTATTGGCAATGCAGTGGGTTCTAATATTTTTAATATCGCCCTAGTATTGGGTGTTAGTGTGATCATATCGCCCATCGAAGTAAAGAGCAACATTCTGCGAAAAGAATGGGTATTTTTAATGGTAGCCACCCTGGTTGCAGGACTGCTTCTTTTAGATCTTCGCTTAGATGTATTTGATGGTTTTATTTTGCTAGCTCTGCTATTTTTATTTTTAGGCTATACGTTTAGAGAATCAAAAAAATCTCAAAATCATGAATTTGACGAATTTGCAAAAAAAATTGATAAAAGCGAAACCGTCAAAACTTGGGTGATGCTTATCATTGGTTTAATTGTTTTAATCTCAAGTGCGAAATTAGTAGTTTGGGGAGGTGTAGAGATTGCACAAGCATTTGGTGTGTCTGATTTAATCATCGGGCTAACAGTTGTCGCTTTAGGCACTAGCTTGCCAGAATTGGCTGTTTCTATTGCCAGTGTTTTGAAAAAACAATATGAAATGGTAGTGGGTAATGTTATTGGCTCTAACTTATTTAATACCATTGCTGTACTGGCCATCCCAGGCTTTATCCATCCATCAGATGTTGCACCTGAAGTAATGACACGTGACTATCCAGTGATGCTACTATTAACGATACTACTATTTGCTGTGTCTTACAAATTTGGTAAAAAACACATTATCAACCGTTTTGAGGGTGTGCTCTTAGTGGGTGTATTTGGTCTTTATATGTGGCAATTGTTTTGAATTTAGTCTTTAACCATGAATCTGAAACGCTTGATTTTGCGCGAAAATTAGCTACTTGTGCGCAATCCATTGATCAGGCAATTGTTATCTATTTAGAAGGGGACTTAGGGGCAGGTAAAACTACTTTAGCCCGAGGATTTATTCAACACTTTGGCTTTGATCGAGTCAAAAGTCCTACCTATTCATTAGTAGAAAGTTATATCAATGATACAATCAACATTCATCATTTTGATTGTTATCGCTTAAGCGATCCAGAGGAATTAGAATATATTGGTATTCGCGAATACTGCGCACCTGGACATATTCAACTGATCGAATGGGCTAATCTTGCTGAAGGTATTATTTCGCCAGCAGACTTAGTTATTAGCATTACCGGTGAAGATAACAGTAGAACTCTAATTCTTAGTGCGAGCAATAACTTAGGCGAACAACTCTTAAAATGTATCGACTAGCTAGCTTACTATTTGGCTTATTTTTCCTAACGAGCGCTTACGCGGACAACAAAACTACCCTACATGATTTTCGTTTTTGGAGCTCCCCTGATCGCACCAGAATTGTTATTGATGTCGATCCTGGCGTTAGATTTTCAATAAACCAAAAAAACAGTCAATTTACCTTAGGAGTTCAAAACGCAAAAATACTGAAAGACACCTATAAAAAACTTTTCTTTACCGATCAACGCATCAAAAAAACTCGTATTAAGCGAGATGGCACAACCTATCAATTTAAATTTAAATTGCATGGTCAGTATCTAATAAAAAGCTACACTCTAAAACCAAACGACAAATATCGTTACAATCGCCTCGTGGTAGACCTATATGATCAAAAAAATCAGGCCATCAAATCTGTTAAAAAACCTAAAAAATCCGCAATTAAAAAACCATTCATTCAGCAACAAACCACAAAAATTATTCTAATTGATCCAGGACATGGCGGAGAAGATTCAGGCGCAATCGGCTATAAACGCTCAAAAGAAAAGCGTATCACTTTAAGTATTGCCAAAAAATTGGCTAAAAAAATTAACGCTACCCATGGTATGAAAGCCCTCTTAACGCGCCGTGGCGATTATTATGTGGGCCTCACTGAACGTATACGAATCGCTCAGACTAGTAAAGCCTCTTTATTTATTTCTATCCATGCAGATGCCGTTAATAGCAGGCGCGCTCATGGTGCATCGGTCTACACCTTATCAGAGCGAGGTGGCTCTACCAAATTTGCACGCCGCTTAGAGACTTCTCAAAATACTTCAGATCAGTTTGGTGTCAAACAACAATCTAACAATAAAGATCAATATTTGAATAAAATTTTATGGGATTTATCAAGAAAAGATCGCAATATCCAAAGCCAAAAACTTGGAGTTAAGATCTTAGAGCAAATGAAAAAAATTGGACATTTGCATAAAAAAATACCTCAAAAAGCTGGGTTTGTAGTCCTCAAAACACCGGCCATTCCATCTGTATTGGTAGAAACTGCTTTTATTTCAAACCCTAAAGAAGAGCAGCGACTTAATAATAATAAAGAACAAGATAAAATTGCTAATGCTCTTTATCAAGGCATTATCAACTTCTATAAATAGTCCATTTTCATTATTTGCTAAATTTTTAAAAGCTTAGTACTTTATACCGATAAAAAACCCTAAATAGCGCTATTTAGTGGCTTAGATCACTCTTTTTAATTGATATTGGCTAAGATTTTCCAGCTTTTAACAGCCATTTTGATTATTTTCAAATTTTTTAATCACTTAAAAACTTAAAAACTAAGATTTACTTGGAGCGTATTCTTCTTCAGGGGGTACATAACTTGGATCGTTTGGATTCATAAAGACAAAGCTATAATCCTGGTCAACTTCTATTTGATCAAAGTCAACCACCATTCCTTCTAATAATTCTTTTTGCTCGTAAGCCAAAATATACTCAACACCATTTGATTTTAGGTGAATATCACTATCATTACGATCATCAAAACCCATTAAGTACTGGAAACCTTCATCAGTTTTTTCAGCAGCAAAGCGAATGACCAATCCTTGCGTTTCTGGATTATGAGTTGAAAGTGATATTTCTTCTGCTGCTTTTTTTGTAATTGTGATCATGGCTTTTGGTGTTTAATTTTTTGAATAAAATCGACAAATTGCTCAACCCACTGATTGCCGCCTACATTTCGCAAATGTGTATAGCAAGCAAGCAAGTTGTACTTAATAATGCCGTCTTGCATATTATCCACACCCACACCACGCAAAACCTTAAAAGCATAACGTGTATTAGGGTCAATACGATCCAGCTTTGAATAATGAAATTCATGTGCATAAATCGTTTTAGCTACGTTTTTCCAAGGGTGGTCTTTAGAGGGTTCTAACTGTACATAGCCACGACCAATTGGCTTAGGCGACATACTCGTTTGCGCGTCAATCACACCGGCCATCGGATACGTGCCAGCATTACCAGTGATTTGATTGGTTAAATACATCAAGCCACCACATTCTGCATAAGTAGGCAAGCCTTGTTCGATTTTAAATTTTATATCTTCAAGTAAAGATTGGTTAGCGCTTAACGCCTCTAACTGCATCTCTGGGAATCCGCCGCCAATAAATAAGCCATCACACTGAGGTAAATGAGTATCCTTGAGTGTATCAAAGTAAAGAAGCTCAACACCAAGTTGGTTAAATTTATCTAAATCATCTTGATAATAAAAGCCAAAACTACTGTCTTTTGCCACACCAACCTTTAGCTTGGTTGGAGTAATGTTAATATTAGGCACGATAGCAGTCTGAATGTTTTTTTCAAAGTTAATGATTTTATTTAAATCTACTTGCTCTGCAATTAACCTGGAAGCACTATCGATAAAATGATGAGATTGAGGCGTTTCATTGGCAGGCATTAAGCCTAAATGACGCTCATCAATAATTAACTCTTTTGATCGGCGAATTGAGCCAATAACATCAAGGTCTGTGTAATGCTCGATAGCTTGAATAAGCTTTGATTCATGGCGCTCGCCCGCTACTTTATTTAAGATAACGCCAGTAATATTAACATCGGTATCAAATGCTTGATAGCCTTTAACCAATGCTGCAACACCACGTGTAATACCAGTAGAATCTATCACTAATACCACTGGCAGGTTAAGAAGCTTCGCTAGATCAGCGTTTGCATCGCCGCCAGTGACACTCATGCCGTCATATAGACCTTTATTACCTTCGATGATAGAAATATCAGCTGTTGAATTTTTATCACCATATAACTGCAGAATTTCTGATTCAGTCATATTGTAGAAATCTAAATTGTAACAAGCTCTACCACTGGCCTGTGAAAGCCAGATTGGATCAATATAATCAGGGCCTTTTTTAAAAGGCTGGACGGATAATTTTTGCGCCTTCAGAGCGCCACAAATCCCCAGACTAACAACTGTTTTACCTGAGGATTTGTGTGCTGCGGAAAGATAGATGGACATGAACTGCCCTACTTTAAGCGCTTGTTAGCTTTTATGGTGCGGATCAGCAACATTGTCAGCTAAACTTTCTGGCAAGAAAGGTAACACCTTAACCAGAAAAGCAATTGCAATTATGGCCACTGCCAAACCGCCCAAACCTAGCATTAATTCGGGCAATGTAGGTGCATACAAAGCGATAGCCCCGTAGCCTTCTAAAATTTCTTTACCAGGGAATAATTCCATTGGATATGCCTGACCACCAACAATAATAACGTAGAGTTGTGCAATGCCACCTAAAATGACCAATACTGAAGCAAGGCCTAACATGGAGCGATTACCCTTAGTAGAGGGAGAGTAAAGCAGCGCCAATGGTATCAAGCTACCCAGAATAATTTGACCATACCAAAATAGTTGCGTGTAGATGCCGCCATCCATTAAGACAAAGTTTTCAACACCTGAATTCTCAGCCAAATATAGATTACCTAAATGATAAACAGCAACAAAATATAAAACAGCTGCAACAAATACACCCAGTAAATTACTCAAGCGGCTAACAATAGCATCGCCCAATGCGCGATCTGTCCATTTGTAGCTTGCCATTAAGACTAATACAAAAAAAGCCAGGCCAAAGGAAAAGGACATTACTATAAACATTGGCGCCATAATAACAGCATCATAAGCTTGTCGCGCTACTAGAAAACCAAAAATTGAACCGGTACCTGTTGTTAAAATTAAACGCCACGTAAAGGCAGCAATACCAACTTTACGACTGTACTTATTCATGCGACGTTCAAACATCATCCATAAATAAATACCGACAATTAGGAAGAAACCGTTATATAAAATAATATTCCAAGCAAAAATAGACCCGAAGTTGTATTCGGTCATGGCTATGATTAGACGGTCAGGGCGACCCAAATCTAACACTAATACCATTAAACCACCTGCTAGCAGCGCTAAAGCCACAAGGGCTGATAAACGAGATAACGGCTTATATATTTTTTTATTAAAAACTGAGGCAATAGATGCAATATTAAGTGCACCAGATGCAGCTACAATTAAGAACAAGGCAAACACATGAGGTAAGCCCCAAACAATATGATTACTCATACCTGTAACATGATGGCCATTGTGTTCCATAAAGTAAACACTACCCAATGCAGCTAAAATAAAAGCGCCTAGACCTGCAACCAATGCATAAAAACCTAAACTCTTACCTTGTGTTTGCTCGTAACGAATAATGCTCATAAACTTCTCTTAAATTCCACTGTAACGTACGGCCGTATTTAGATTTAAATCTGCACGGATTTGTGTACTTTGAACTCTTTTTAATGTCTGATGGATGTTGCTAGTTACATCTAGTAAATCACCAAAAATAACTGCATCACTATTAACTGCTTCAACACAAGCCGGCTGTCCGCCTTTATCAACCTTATGAACACACATCGTACAAGATTCAACAGTACCCTTGCCTCGTGGCATGTGTTCTTTTTGATTAGTAATATCTTCATGAACAAAAGAACGTGCATCATATGGACAAGCCATCATGCAATAACGACAACCAATGCATCGATGCTTATCAACCAAAACGATACCATCTTCACGCTTCATAGAAGCGTTGGTTGGACAAACATCTACACAAGGTGGCTCTTCACAATGTTGGCACATTAAAGCAAGATTACTGATACGTTGAGTGGCAGTATCCTTTACTTTAATTTTTTTAATCCAACTAGCTTTTTGATCACCTGTCGAGTGAGTTTCATCACCCCAACCATGCTCTTTTTGACAAGCAGTAACCATGCCATCAATATCAGATTCAGTCAATCGATTAGTGTCAACTAACATTCCCCAACGCTTTTCATTAGTTACTGGATTTTCATTGGCATTAGCATAGGTAGTTAAAGTAATTCCAGCACCTAACGCAGCAACACCAGCAGTTGTCGCAGTTGTCGCCTTGATAAAGTCACGACGATTAATTGTACTATCCATTATTTATCTCCTTCTGCAGGGGTTGTCCTATGACAGCCAAAACAATCAACTGATATCGCCACCTTTTTATGACAAGTGGAGCAAAATTGTTCACTGGCATCAATTGCATGATAATCATTTGATTGATCTTTTTTACTAGCATGACAAGAAACACAACCTTTTAGCGAATACTCTTCTGTACGCACGCCTTGTCTTAATGTTTTGTCACGTTTATGATTCATAAACTCAGGGTGCATTTTACGAATCATAGAGCTGCTTTGATGATACGTCTTACCAGAACTCTTCATTGAGTCAGCTTGAGTGCCCAACGAATGCTCACTGTTAGCATGTGTAAATACACTAGTCACCATCAAACTTAACAATAAAACCATAAATCGATTCATAATTATTCTCTTCAATAAATTGAATTACTCACCTAGACCCATCTGAATATAGCCAGTAGGACATACATCAGCACAAATATGACAACCAATACACTTATTGTAATCAGTATCAACATAGCGACCTAAAGTAGCTTTATCAGCTTTCACTTTAAATACTGCATCCTGTGGACAGTACATGACACAGTTGTCACACTCAAAACATAAACCACAAGACATACAACGTGCCGCTTCTTTTTGCGCCTCTTCTTCAGAATAGCCAATTAAGCGCTCTTCAAAATTACCAAGTACGTTACCCACATCTACTAACTTGTGGTTACGTGCATGACGCTCCTCTTCATCAAAGTGGCCTAAGAATAATTCAGTATGAGAAATGATTGATGCATGGGCGCGATCTTCATAGTTATGAATTGCATAATCTGCAGTATCAGTTGCCTCACCTAATAAACCATCTTCGTAGTCTGAAGGAGAAAGGTCCCACTCGTCAAGCTTTTTGGCAAGATCAAAGTAATGTACATCAACCTTATTACGTGCTCTTTGACCATCACCTGATAAATAATCATTAATACTTTCAGCGGCAATACCGGCTTGGCCAATTGCAGTTGTTAATAGGTGTGGACGAACAACATCACCACATACAAAGAAGCCTGGCTTGTTTGGTACTTGATAGTTTTTGTCAGCATCAATGAAACCATATTCATTAAAGAATGAGTTATCTATACCATCAGCGTCTACTTGCTGACCAATTGCAGATACAATTAGCTCACATTCAACGTCAAATTCAGAACCTTCAATTTGAGTGCTGCCGTCGTTTTCTAAGCGAATGAAGCGCAGTGCAGTTGCACGGCCATCAGCATTCTTAATAACTTCGATAGGGCTTAATTGGCCTTGAATTTCAACACCTTCACGGGTTGCATCATCAATTTCTTCTTGAGCTGCAGGCATGTCGTCAATTGTAGAGCGAGTCGTTAATAGTACGTCAGCACCTAAACGATTAGAAGTATCTACAACATCATGCGCTGTGTCGTTAAAAATGATATG
The DNA here is from genome assembly GCA_028228555.1 of Candidatus Thioglobus sp. Lineage (NCBI taxonomy): Bacteria > Pseudomonadati > Pseudomonadota > Gammaproteobacteria > Pseudothioglobaceae (SeqCode) > Candidatus Thioglobus > Candidatus Thioglobus sp. The sequence continues at coordinate 42,938 of JAOJBP010000003.1, forward strand.
CTCTGGGCGATCTTTTTCAGCAATATTTGTAATATTACCTAAACGACGAGCAACAGATACAACGTCAATTGAAGTATCACCACCGCCAATACAGATTACTTTACCTGTAATGTGTTGCAAACGTCCTTGGTTGTATGCTTCAAGAAATGCAACACCAGATACACAGTTACCTGCATCACCGCCAGGAATAGGCAATGCTCGACCGTTCCATGCACCAATAGCAAATAAAACAGCATCAAATTCTTTTTCAATTTCTTCAATTGATACGTCAACACCAACTTTGGTGTTCATTCTTGTTTCAACGCCAGTAGCGATGATACGCTCCATTTCATAATTCAGAACATCACGTGGTACACGGTAATCAGGGATTCCGTACATCATCATGCCGCCTAATTGGTCAAATTTTTCAAATACTGTCACTGCATGGCCTTGGCGACGAAGTTGTAAAGCTGCCGATAGACCGCCACAACCACCACCAATAATAGCAACTTTCTTGCCAGTATCTGCTGCATTGATTTCAAATGTATAGCCTTCTTCTTTAGCGTTATCTCCAATAAATTGCTCAACTGCATTAATACCAACAGTATCTTCAACTTCATTACGATTACAACCATCTTCACAAGGTGCTGGACATACTCTACCCATAACAGATGGGAAAGGATTTGCGTCAGTTGAACGACGGAATGCGTACTCTTGCCATGTCATGTCACCAGCAGGTTTTTCCATGCCACGAACAATGTCTAACCAGCCACGAATGTTGTGACCACTAGGACATGAACCTTGACAAGGAGGTGTTTGTGTTACATAAGTAGGACACTTGTGTGATGTGTCTTCCTTAAAAATTTTCTGACTATAAGGAACTGCACCTTTATCATCGTCTTCATATAATCTAAAAGTATGATTGTCACCTTTTGTTGGTGCACCGTAAGCATTCTTTTGCATAATAATTCTCCTTGTTTTTATTCAGTTTCTGCTGCTTTCGCTTCAACAGCGTCAGTTGCTTCAATTTGTGGTTTGTCTAAAATAATTGCTGAACTCACCAACTGGTGCACACTAACAATCATGTATGGGTCAAAATCAAATTTAGGCAATACTTTAGTAAATTGTGATTTACAAATGGCGCAAATTGCAGCCAATGTATTAACCCCTTCGTTTATTTCTACTTGTTTGAGCGCCTGCATTCTCGGCATAGCACCCTTAATACGAATCTCCATAAGGTCATCTGTTAAAAGACCGCCGCCGCCACCGCAACAGAATGTAGATTCTTTAATGGTTGATCTTTCCATGTCAACGTAATTATTGCAAACTGCTTTAATAACTTCACGTGGAAGAATAAATTGGCCACCTTCAATACCACCCATGTTGGTTGCGCGAGCTACATTACATGAGTCATGGAAGGTTACCGTATGATCATCGTTTTCAGACTTATCAAAGTTTAACTTACCTCTTTGAATTAAGTCATAGGTATATTCAATAATATGTTGTGGTTGTGGGTAGCGATCATCTAACTGGCTTTGCAACTTCAATGCATATTCATCACCTGATTGTGCACCGGCACCAACGCCGCTTAAGGTGTTCCAAAAACTATAAGCAACACGCCATGCGTGGCCACATTCACCAACCATGACCCGTGACACTTCAAGATCTAATGCTGCTTTACGAATTCTAAGGGCCGCTTTACGCATAATATCGTAAGAACCAATAAACATACCAAAGTTAGCACCTTCAGAGGCGTAAGAACTCATGGTCCAAGAAACACCATCTTGATAAAAAACTTTACCATAGCCAATTAATCCATCAATATGCGGTTCTGCAAAGAAGTCTGCAGAAGGCGTGATGAGTAAAATTTCACTACCTTTAACATCTAATGGATATTTAACAGGTGCACCAAAATCTTCTTCAACTTCTTCTTCCAGATCTAAGAGTGTATCCCTTAAAGCAGGCTCAGGCAAGCCGAGATTATTACCAATGGTAAGCGCTTTACCTAAAATTTGGTTACAATATTTTTGACCAAGGCCAATTGTATCAAGCACTTCACGAGCTGCCATTGAAATTTCAGCCGTGTCAATACCATACGGACAAAATACTGAACAACGACGACATTGTGAACATTGGTGAAAATAGTTATACCAATCATCAACCATTTCATCATCTAACTCTTTAGCGCCGACTAATTTTGGAAAATGCTTACCTGCAAAGGTAAAATAGCGACGATAAACACTTCTGAATAAGTCTTGGCGTGCAACTGGCATATTTTTAGGATCAGATGAGCCTAAAAAATAATGACACTTATCTGTACAAGCACCACATTTAACACAAGAGTCTAAGAAAACTTGTACAGAGCGGTATTTAGATTTAAGATCGCCCATCTTTTCGATAGCAACCTCTTTCCAGTTTTCAACTTTTTCACCAGGAAATCCTAAAGGATTTTGAAATTCATCAACTGATTTAAAAGGACCGTCTCCTTTCATTACATCTGGAGTTAACTCAGGAATTTCGATGTAAGTTGGTAACTTTGGGATATCAAATTCTTTAGCAGCCATGTTATTCGTCCTTACCTAATGTTTGTTCAAGCTTTACAGTATTTTCTTTTTCTTGCTTTAATGCCCAAGAAGAAATATGACGTTTTTTACGTGCGTTATCAACCTGGTTTAGTGTTGGGCTAAAGAATACACCGGGTACATGTAACAATTTTGAAATTGGAAAAATGGCCAACAGCACAAACACCAAAAATAAATGCAATAAAAAATTTATTTCGGTTGGTAAATTAGTCCAATCAAAAACAACCAATCCAGAGGCAAAATCTTTAACCATTATTACGTCAGTATGGTTGTTGGTAAATGTCATTATGGCACCACTAACTCCAATAGTAATTAGCATTAGAAGCATCAAGTAGTCACTTGGTGCTGAAATATAACGAATGCGTGGTACAAAAATACGACGAACCAGCAATCCACCTAAACCAATTATCATCGCGAATGCAGCGTATTTAAAAGGCTGTATTAGTAAAAATATTTCCGGTAAGTCACCAGGAATAAAGTAACGCAAGTGACGAACTAAAACGAGTAGTAAGCCAAAATGGAATAAGAATCCGAAAAGCCAGATCCATTTGTTTGATCGGAAAAGACTTTCAAATAAAGTCACTTCACGGATCATTTTAAAAATTGCACCTGTTTGTGTTAATGGGGTTGGTGCAATTGGAATTTTAAGTGGGACAGGCGTCATCCAAAATTGACGGATCTTTCTAGCCATACCCACGATAAAAATAAATAAGGAAATGTAAAATAAAGCGGTAAATATAATGCTTATTAATGACATATTGCTCTCAAACTAAATGTTTAAAAATAAAAAACATCTGCATAAATGCAGATGTTCAAATGATCTATACCGAACTAGATACAACCAGTTGGCTTCGGAAGACCTGCAAACTTACAACCTTGCTTACCTGGACCATAAGGGAATAAAGTGTAAAGATATTTAGAGTTACCTTTATCTTTACCAAGTTTCTTACCAACTGCTTTAGTCAAAACACGAACAGCTGGTGCAATTTGATATTCTTCAAAATAATCACGTAAAAGATTTAGGACTTCCCAACGTTCCGTATATAAATCAGCGTCTTCATTTTCTAAATCAATTTCATCAGTCTTTCCCATTTCAATTGCAATTTCTCTTGTCCAATCTTTAAGATTTACCAAGAAACCCTCTTCGTCTACATCAACGCCACAAATTTGTGCCATAGTTATACTCCTATTTATTAATTAAATTAAACCCAAGAAACCGCAGTTCCGTGTTTAACAACTAGATCTACAAAACCTGCATAATCAACTAATTTGATATTATCTGCAAGCTTCGAAGAAATTCCTCTCGCCTCAACATCACCCTGAAGTGCAAATACGCGGCCTTGAGTCGCAAGATCAGCAATCATTGATGATTTAGTATTATTCGCCGCGTTAATCACACCATCTTCAATAAATAATATGACACTTGAATCGTCAATTGTACTTAAACAAGATTGTAGTGAATTACGCTCGAAAGATGATTTATTTACTGTATGTAACATATTAAACCTCTCTTAGAAACTCAAGCAAACGTCTTGATCAGACATAATTGCTTTAAGTTCATCATTAGTAACAACTTTTATAGAAGGTTTTTCTTCCCAGTCATCATCTTCATCTTCATACACTAAAGGCATTAAATCAGACTCAGATAAACCTCTTTCCTCTAAAGATTCTTTAGAAACGTAAAGCTTATTGATATCATAATCACCTAGAGCATGAAACGTTTTAGAAAAGTTTTTCATACCAATACCGTCTGTATTTTGACCTTCAACGATTTGATATACACCATCATCCATAAAAGCCAAGGATACATCTTGCTCAAAAGCAGCGGCAATTAACACAACTTCTAATGATTCAATTGCATACACCGTACCAAATGAAGATCGGCGATTTAAATACATAAATTTCTTTGTAGCCATCTTAATCTCCAAATACTACTAAACGATCACTCTGAATACCTGCTTCAATTAACTGGCCTAGGCCAGAAATTCTGAATGCAGGATGAAGGTTGTTTCCTTCAATTGAGTTCTTAGTTGCTTCTGATTCGTCAAGCATTCCTCGACGAAGTGCAGCAGCAATACAAACTACTAATTCAGGTTCACCATCAGCATCTTTAATATTTAAAGAAGCCCAGTTATTTACAACATGGCGATCATCTTGTGGTGGGAAAGTAAAACGAGATGCGTTATTTACACCATCATGGTAGAAAAAAACACGCATAATCTCGTGGCCATTTTCAATTGCCGCTTTGGCAAATTGAAAAGCCGTATCAGAAGCTTGATGCTGGTACGGACCTTCGTTAACTTGAATTGCAAACTTCATCTTAAAATTCCTTAGAAGCGAATGTGTGCAGAAGAGTTAAGCTGGTGACGTGAACCTTTCCAATCATTGATATGGAATTTAGTAAACGGCAATCCAGTCTTCTGGAAGAATGCTGGCCAACCGATACGCTCAACCCACTCTCCAACTCTTTCCCAGTCACGTGCGTCTTCTTTATAAACGCTCAAGATGTTCTTAACAACTGCACCAACTTCCGGCCATCTTGGCGGATTGTTAGGTAGGTTAGAAGCAACTAGCTTATGGAATGAAGGCTTAGATCTCGCATTAGAGTTCTTACCACCAATCCATAAAGCAATCTTAGAATGCTCAGGATCGTTAATCTGCATTGGAGGACAAGGTGGGAAACATGCACCACAACAGATACATTTCTTCTCATCAACTTCTAAAGTAGGCTTACCATTTACCATTGCAGGACGAATCGCAGCAACTGGACAACGGGCAACAACTGTAGGACGCTCACAAACCATAGATACTAAATCATGGTTAATCTTAGGCGGCTTAGTATGCTGGATGTTAAGTGCGATATCACCTTGACCACCACAGTTAATCTGACAACATGAAGTTGTCATATGAACACGGTTAGGCATCTCTTCACGAGTAAATTCTTCGTGCATCTCATCCATTAACGATTTAACAACACCAGAAGCATCAGTACCTGGAATATCACAGTGTAACCAACCTTGAGTATGAGAAATCATTGTTACTGATGGGCCAGTACCACCGACTGGGAAGCCTGCTTCTGTCAATGCTGATACTAATGGTTCAACTTTAGAACCGTCTGCAACCATGAATTCAACATTTGAGCGCATAGTGAAACGAACAAAGCCATCTGCATATTCATCAGCAATATCTGCTAATTTTTTAATTGTATACACGTCCATTTGACGTGCCGTACCACAACGAACAGTGTAAATTTCTTCATTGTTCTTTGAAGTGTGTCGTAAAACACCGGCGCGAGGACGGTCATGATATGCCCATTGACCATAATTACGGCGCATAGTTGGGTGCATGTATTGAATAGGATCTGGACATCCAGATTCGATAGGCATTCTAGGTGCTGCTTTAGCCATTTTTTTACTCCTTGTTATGTAATCAGGTGAATTTAATCACCCAAAAATTATATTCTTTTATTGATTATTAAGCGTTTGCTTCAGCTTTATTTTCAAACCATTTAACAGCTTCTTCGTCCCAATCATCCATACGAACGTATGAAGAAGTACGAGTTTCGTTAATCATGTTTGGATCTACTTTAATGCCAATACCTTCTAAGAAGTTAACAACACCAACACGTTCAATCATTTCACCTGTGCGTTCGTGCTCTAATGCATTTTCAGCAAAGAAGTCAACTACTTCGCCTGCTAAATCTTCGATTGCCTCTAGGTCATCAGCAGTATCCATCTTCATAAATGGAACAACAACAGAACCGAACAAATCACCGATCTTCAATGTACGCTTACCACCCATAATAATCATAACGCCTTTATCATCACCAGTAGCTAAGATAGGCTCAACGTCGCCTTCAGAGATGTACTTATGAGTTAGTGGAGAAGTAACATTTAAACAATGCATACACTTAACACAGTTTTTATTATCAATTGTTAGTGAGTTATCAGCATTTACTTTCATTGCTGAAGTAGGACAACGACCTGTAATATTATCAACTACATAGTCCATTCCTTTATCTTCAACCATTGCTTTCCATAAGTCTTGGTTGATTTTAATATCATCTCTCCAAGTACCGATAGTTGCGAAGTCTGCACGTTGTACTGAGTTCATACAATCGTTAGCACAACCTGAAACTTTAAATTTCATTTTGTATGGTAATGCTGGACGGTGCATATCATCTAAGAATGCATTTACAAGTGTTCTAAGAACTGCTTGCTCATTTACATTTGACATTTCACAACGTGAAGCACCAACACAAGACATACCTGTGCGTACTGCTGGACCTGCACCACCTAAGTCAAAACCGTAATCATTAAACGTGTTAAAGATTGTTTGAGTTGTCTCTTCAGTAGCACCTTGTAACATGATGTCGCCTGACTGACCGTGGAATGCGATTAAGCCAGAACCACCGTTATCAGTAAACATATCACACATATCTCTTAAAAGAGTTGATGTGTAATGCATACCTGCTGGTGGTTGAATACGTAATGTGTGGAATTCGCCTGCAGCAGGGAATTTATAGTCACCATTGTCGTCTTTTAATTCGTTAAAACGTGGAATAATACCGCCACCATAACCGATAACACCAACTGTTCCACCTTTCCAATAACCTTTTTTAGTTACGTAAGATGTTTCAAGTGTACCTAATACATCACGTGCCATATCAGCACCTGCATGGGTATCGTTCGCTAGTCGCTTAAGACCTGTTACAAATGAAGGCCATGGACCGTTTTCCAACTCATCAAGGTTGGGTGTGTTATATAGCTCTTTTGCCATTTTTGTTTCTCCAGTATATTAATAAATCTCAGAAAACACAGTGTTTTAGAGATGTGAACGGGTCAAATTATACTTAAATGCAAGGAAATACCACTGTTTTATAGTGATATCTTCAGCTATCCCTTAGGGGGTATATATAAGTTTTTTAGATAAAAAGTCTACTCTGAGAAGAGTTTTTTTTAAGAGAGGTATTCATGAGTTCGCTTGGCAACACCGCGTCCTTCATCGATTGCCCAAACGACTAAAGACTGGCCACGACGACAATCGCCCGCAGTAAAGATGCCTTCTTGTGATGTTTGATATTGACCATAGTTAGCTTTGTAATTACCTCGATCGTCTAATTCAATTTTCGCATCATCGCTGACATAATGCTCTGGTGACACAAAACCCATTGATAATAATACTAGCTGAGCTTCCCAAGTTTTTTCACTGCCAGAAATTTCAGTTAACTGACCATCATGGAACTCTACGTTTACAGTGATAAGGCCTGTTAAAGCACCATCTTTATCTTTAGTAAATGACTTAGTCATAAGTTGATATTGTCTCGGATCTTCACCAAAGGCTAATTTAGCCTCTGCATGTCCATAATCAACACGATAAATCAAAGGCCAAAGTGGCCATGGATTGTTGTCTGAACGCTCAATAGGTGGCTGGCTCATCAACTCAAAATTAACCACAGACTTAGCGCCTTGGCGAATTGCTGTACCGATACAGTCAGTACCTGTATCACCACCACCAATAACAATAACATTCTTACCTTTGGCTGATAAATTTGAATCATCTGCAAGTCCAGTATCTAGCAAACTTTTCGTATTAGCAGTTAAATACTCCATTGCCCGATGGACGCCTTTGGCATCACGATTTTCAACAGGCAACTTTCTAGCTTCAGTAGCACCTGTTGTTAATATAACGGCATCAAAATCTTGTTGCAATGCTTGAATAGTAATATCCTTACCAACATTAACATTGGTAATAAATTCAATGCCGCAATCTTTCATGAGATTAACACGACGATCCACAACATCTTTACCCAATTTCATATTTGGAATACCATACATTAATAAGCCACCAATGCGATCATCGCGCTCAAAAACACTAACACTATGCCCTAATTTATTAAGCTCGTCAGCTGCAGCTAAACCTGCAGGGCCAGAACCTATAATAGCTACTGATTTTCCTGTTTTAAATTCAGCATCGTATGGCTTAACCCATCCTTGTTCAAAACCTTTATCGATAATCGCCTGTTCAATATTTTTAATAGTAACAGCAGGGTTGTTAATTCCAAGAACACAAGAGCCTTCACAAGGTGCTGGGCAAACACGTCCTGTAAATTCTGGAAAGTTGTTAGTTTTTAATAATCTAGATAAAGCTTCTTCCCACTTATCGTTATAGACAAGATCATTCCACTCAGGAATTAAATTGTTAATTGGACAGCCATTATCTGACTGGCAAAAAGGTACACCGCAATCCATACATCGAGCACCCTGTTCTTTTAGATGCGGCTCATCATGATCACCTGTAAAAATTTCACCATAATCCTTTAGTCGCAAATCAATCGGGCGATAAGCCTCTGTTTTTCTATCAAATTCTTTAAAGCCAGTTACCTTTCCCATTTCAAAAAATGCATAAATATAAAGCTTTCAATTATGCCATATTTGCTCTAAAAATGCATCTATAAAAAAGATGGGATAGTTTGTTTGCCTGAAGCAATGTTTGACTGTATAATTGCCTTTTTTTAAGAAACAAATATTTAAGGATAAGTTCAAATGAATTTAATTGATCAAATTGAAAGTGAACAGCTTCGAGACGACATTCCTGCTTTTTCAGCAGGCGACACAATTATCGTACAAGTAAAGGTTCGTGAAGGTGATCGTGAAAGATTGCAGGCATTCGAAGGTGTTGTTATTGGTAAGAAAAATCGTGGAATTGGTTCAGCATTTACAGTGAGAAAAATGTCTCATGGTGAGGGCGTTGAAAGAGTTTTCCAAACACATTCTAAAATGATTGATTCTGTTGAAGTTAAGCGTCGTGGTAAAGTTCGTCAAGCGAAACTTTATTACCTTCGTGAACTTACTGGTAAGAAAGCAAGAATTAAAGAAAAATTGGCGACTAGATAAGTTTCTCTACTTTTTCTTTCAAATACCGGCGTCTAGTCGGTATTTTTTTGTCTAAAATTTAGATATGGAAAATAATATCCACCTTATTGAACAATTCCTCGATCATTACTGGCTATCTTCAGGCGCCAGTAAAAATACCTTATCTGCATATCGATCTGATTTAATGCTATATTCGAAATGGTTAGATAAAATATCTATAGAAAGTTCTAGTGATACTAGTATTCTTAAATATTTTCAATATCGACAGATTAGCCCTTCTACTCAAGCGCGAATTCTTACTTGTTTTAGAATTTTTTATCAATATTTAGTATCTCAAAAACTTACAAGTATCAATCCAACGGCCAAGCTTCATCACCCAAAACAAGTACAAAAATTACCTGTTTTTTTAAGTATCAAGGAGGTTGAAAAACTTCTAGATGCACCTGACCAGAAAACCATTTTTGGTATGAGAGATCGAGCAATGCTAGAGCTTTTATACTCTTGCGGATTGCGTGTTACTGAACTTGTTAGCCTGGAATATCATCATATTAATATCAATGACGAATATATTCGAATTTTAGGCAAGGGAAATAAAGAACGATTCTTGCCAATGGGTGATTTAGCGATAGAATACCTTTCTCAATATGAAAAAGAAGCTCGCCCATTTTTAATTAAAAAAGGTCAAACTGATGGATACTTCTTGTCTAATCGAGGCAGTAATATGAGTCGTCAAAATTTCTTTTACATGATTAAATCTTATGCTAAAAAAGCAGGAATTGACAAAACACTTTCTCCGCACAGCTTAAGACATGCATTTGCAACCCATTTAGTACAACAGGGTGCAGATCTAAGAAGTGTACAACTCATGCTTGGCCATAGTGATATTTCAACGACACAGATATATACTCACATTCAAAATGTCCAGCTGAAATCGCAACATAGCAAACATCACCCAAGAGGCTAAGTTTACTTATGATGTAGACTTATAAAGATAGCTCAGCTAATCTTTTTTGTCGATACTCTTTCAAAGTTGATTCGGTATAACCGTTTGGCTCATTCACACCTCTATAAACTAAAGATAGTGCTGCATTAAATGCCATTCCATTATAGCTTGGTGCCATATTTTGATACAGTGGATCATGTGCATTTTGTGCATCTACAACGAGTGCCATCTCTTTAAATACTTGCTTTATTTGCGCCTTACTGCAAATCTCATGATGCAGCCAATTAGCCATATGCTGGCTTGAAATCCTTAGCGTCGCCCTATCCTCCATTAGCCCTACTTGATCAATGTCCATAACTTTTGAACAGCCTACACCTTGATCAATCCAACGCACCACATAACCTAAGATACTTTGAGCATTGTTATTCAGTTCTGTCTTAATCTCATCCATGCTTAAAGTGCTGGTGGAGTCTAATATTGGAGCAAGCAATAAATCATGCTCATCAGTTTCCAGATGCTTTTTCATTAATTGTTGCTGTCTAGCGAAAACATCAAATCGATGATAATGTGTCGCATGCAAGGTAGCAGCTGTTGGCGAAGGCACCCAGGCACAATTAGCACCTGCTTCTAAATGGCTAAGCTTACTCCCAAGCATTTCACGCATTTGATCAGGTTGTGCCCACATACCTTTACCAATTTGTGCTTTTTTATACATGCCACAATCTAAACCAACTTGAACATTTAAAATCTCATAAGCTTTAATCCATGGCTGATTTTTAATTTTCGCCTTAGGGAGCATAACTCCAGCTTGCATGCTGGTGTGTATCTCATCACCAGTGCGGTCAAGAAAACCTGTATTAATAAAAATTACCCGTTTAGCTGCTGCTTTAATACATGCTGCTAGGTTAACGCTTGTACGGCGCTCTTCATCCATAATGCCAATTTTAATTGTATTAGCTTTAAGTCCAAGAGCCTGCTCAACCCTTCCAAACAGCTTAACACTAAACGCCACTTCATCAGGGCCATGCATTTTAGGTTTAACAATATAAACATTGCCTTTTTTTGAATTAGCGCCTAAACGCTGAATATCATGCAGAGCGATTAACGTTGTTATTAATGCATCTAAAATACCTTCTGGCACTTCTTGATTATCTGGAGTTTTGATTAAATCAGTTAGCATATGGTGCCCAACATTACGAACCAACATCAAACTACTTCCTGACAAAGTACCAGGCTTGCCTTTTGTATTTGTATAGCTTTTGTCTGAATTTACTCTTCTTACAACTGACTTCTCGCCTTTGTTAAATTTAATCTCTAAATCACGCTTCATTAGCCCTAAAAAGTTACGATAGGCATTAATTTTTTCTTCGCTAGAAACCGTAGCAACTGAATCTTCAAAATCAATAATAGTTGTTAATGCTGACTCCAAAAAGACATCTTGAATGCCTTTAGTGTCTGTATTGATAACTAGTTCGATATGCAGATTATGGTGTTGAATTAAAATACTATGATCGGTACTACCAACAAAACTGTCTGAGTTTTTTAGCTGAGTTGTGCTCTTATCATTTAATGTAAATACTGGTTCATTTGAGTTATTATCAATAGAAATAACTTGATCATAAGAGCCCGAACTTAGCGGAATTGCCTCGTCTAAAAAAGTGTTACTCCAGCTGATGACTTGAGCGGCACGCTCGTCACCCTTGATTTTTCTATCGATAACATCACTACCATACAAGGTGTCATACAAGCTACCCCAGCGTGCATTAAGAGCGTTAAGCGCAAAACGAGCACTGGAAATAGGTACCACTAATTGTGGTCCAGCTATTTTAGCAATCTCATCATCGACCTGATCTAGCTCAAGCTCGAAAGGGGTTGGTTTAGGTGATAGATAACCAATTTCTTCTAAGAATATTTTATAAGCTTGTAAATCAAATGGTCCAGTATTATCCTTATGCCACTTATCAATTTGAGATTGTAGCTTATCGCGTTGAAGCAATAAATCTTGATTTTCCTGAGTTAACTCGGAAACAATCGTTAATAATTTAGAGAAAAATTCATCTACCTTAATATCCAAACCCGGAAGAACTTCTTGCTCTATAAACTGATACAAGTTACGATCAACTTGGTAATCTGCTAAATTTTTATATCCTTCAACTAAAATCATACTAACTCCTTCACAATAATAACGCCATCTTGATCGGCATACAAATAATCCCCAGGGACAAAATTAACGCCAGAAAAACTTAAATTAAGACCCTTCTCTCCGACGCCCTTCTTAATACTTTTCAAAGGGTGCGTGCCCAAAGCACGAACCCCAATTAACATTTTATTAATCATCTCAGAATCTCTGATCAAGCCATAAATAATAATGCCAGACCAATTATTTTTAACTGCTTTGGCAGCGAGCTGATCTCCCAACATGGCACAACGTTTTGAACCACCTGCATCTACCACTAAAACACCACCCTGGCCATCAGTATCAAGCAGCTCTCTCACTAAAGAATTATCTTCAAAACACTTAATAGTATGGATAACACCAGAAAAATCGATCTTGGCACCATAACCATTATAAATAGGCTCCAAATACTGGACATTAGGATGGAGTTGGTCTGAAATATCGCTGGTTTTTTGCATATAAGTTAGGCGGATTGTGAATAAATTTGGGACATTCTGAATCTTTGTCGATACGGGTAATAATCAATAATCTTGCCATTTTGAATATTATCTTGTACAGATTTCCAATAATCAGCACTTAGTAATTTGTCATAGGATTTGGCAAAAATTTGCTTACTATCATTTTGACTAAACATAAATAGTTTAAATTCTTCAGGAAAAACATCTTCTGGGCCAACGTAATACCAAGGTTCAGCAGCCATTTCATCCTCTTCATGTCGTGCATCTGGAATTTTTCTGAATACAGGTTTATCCATGGTGGTGATTTCATCATAGTCATAAAATACAACACGATTTTGTCGAGTAACACCAAAATTTTTAGTGAGCATATCACCTGGAAAAATATCTGCATTAATCAACTCATCAATTGCCCTTCCATAATCATTAACAATGTGCTTAAGATCTTCTTTATTAGCATTTTGGATATATAAATTAAGCGGAATCATTTTATTTTCCATATACAAATGCTTAATAATAAGTAAGTCACCCTCAATAGTGATATTTGATCCAACCTTTAATTTTAACTCATTGAGTAGATCTTCATCCAAATCACGAATAGGAAAGGCAACATTTGAAAACTCCCATGTGTCTGCTAAACGACCAACCTTACAATGATTTTTAACAAAGAAATATTTATCTTTAACTTGTTGCTTGGTGGCAGTTTTAGGTGGGGAAAAATTATCATTAATTACTTTAAACACATAAGGAAACATCGGAAAAGTAAAGACAGTCATCACCATACCTTTAATACCAGGAGCAAGAATTAGCTTTTCGCCGGTACTACGAGAATATTTCAAAAACCTTCGATATAACAAAGTTTTTCCATGCTTATGCAGACCAATAGAGCTATAAAGCTCAGCTTTAGTCTTGCCTGGAAGGAGTGTTTTTAAAAAATCAACAACAGCTGCAGGATAATCTGTATCAATAAAAAAGTATGCCCTAGAAAAGCTAAAAACTGTGGATATATTGGCAACATCAGTCAACAATGCATCAACATATATTCCTGTTTTTTCATCATTTAATAGGGCTATTAATACAGGTCGAACTTGACTATTTTTTAATACAACCTGACCGACGATATAGGCAGCTTTTCTTCTAAAAAAGGTACTTTTAACCAATTGCAATTCAAACTCTTCATCTTCCGATAAATTTAATTGTTTAACAAATTGCATTTTTAGCCGCGACATATCGCGATCTAAATTTTGATAGGGCGTATCAAAGTCTAGTTTTAAAAAACTTGCTTGCAGTGTTTGCTCTAATTGATGAGTTTTAATATAGTGACTAACTATAATTGGATCATCCATATCAATAAAAGTAGTTGATATGGATGGCTTAACAAAAATAAAATTATTTTTATAAAAACGCTTATCAAACAATAAACAAAAAACTGAGTTATAGAACGTTTCAGCTAATTCTGGCTGCTTATAATTTAACGTTAAACTAATATAAGCAAGCTTAGTGTTTATCCAAACCTGTTCATCAAACATTTCTGTATTGAGCTCTTTTTTAAGCTCAAGACAGAAATGTTTGACTTGCTGATCATAAAAATAAAGGCGAGCCTTATAATCATCTAGTAATTGCTGCCATTCGCAGTGATCAAATCTAGATTTAGCTTGCACAGAGGCCTGTTGAAAAGCACGATAATGCCTCTCAAAGCCCGCCAATATTTTTTTGGAAGTCGCTTCAGAAAGATTGCTTGATTGCGTGCTCAATTCTGTCATATCACTTCATAAAGTAGTTAGCTTATATCATAGTATAAACCAACCAACTTTATCAAAAAATATCAAGCTTTAGAACTGCTCTTCTTCAGTTGAACCTGTTAATGCTGTCACTGATGATTGACCACCCTGAATAACTGTTGTTACATCATCAAAGTAACCTGCACCAACTTCTTGTTGATGTGATGCAAAAGTATACCCTTTGTCTGCTGCTGCAAATTCTGGCTCTTGAACCTTCTCTACGTAATGTTTCATGCCTTCGCCTTTAGCATATTCGTGTGCTAAATCGAACATGTTGTACCACATATTGTGAATACCAGCTAACGTAATAAATTGATACTTATAACCCATTGCAGCAATATCTTCTTGGAAAGAAGCAATTTGAGAATCACTTAAGTTTTTCTTCCAATTGAACGATGGTGAACAGTTGTATGCTAATAATTGATTTGGATTTTCAGCTAAAACCGCTTCTGCAAATTCTCTCGCAAAACCTAAATCTGGTTTGCCAGTTTCACACCAAACTAAATCAGCATATGGTGCATAAGAAACACCACGAGAAATAGCTTGATCAAGACCGTTTTTAACTACATAAAATCCTTCTGGAGTGCGCTCACCAGTAACAAATGGCTCGTCAATTGGATCTACATCTGAAGTAATTAATGTTGCTGCTTCTGCATCCGTACGTGCTAGTAACACTGTTGGTACACCCATTACATCAGAGGCCAATCTCGCAGCATTTAATTTTTCAATCGCATCTCTAGTTGGTACTAATACCTTACCACCCATATGGCCACATTTTTTAACAGAAGCCAATTGGTCTTCAAAATGTACACCTGATGCACCAGCAGTAATCATATTTTTCATTAATTCATATGCGTTCAGTACACCACCGAAACCTGCTTCAGCATCTGCCACAATTGGTAAAAAATAATCAACAAAGCCCTTATCTCCAGGATTCATACCTTTAGCATGTTGAATTTCATCTGCGCGTTTAAATGTATTGTTGATACGACGCACCATTGTTGGTACAGAATCGTAAGCATATAAAGACTGGTCCGGATACATAGTTTCTGATGTATTACCATCAGCAGCCACTTGCCAACCTGATAAATAAATAGCCTCAATACCTGCTTTAGCTTGTTGCATAGCTTGACCACCAGTAATAGCACCCATACAGTTAACATAGCCTTTTTTAGAGCTGCCGTTAATTAAGTTCCATAATTGATCAGCACCATCTTTGGCATGTGTATATTCAATAGGCTTAGATCCGCGAAGTCGTATAACATCTTCAGCGCTATAGTTACGCTTAACGTCTTTCCAACGTGAATTCTCAGCCCAATCCTTTTCTAATGCTTTAATTTGATCTTGTCTGCTCATAGTATTTTCCTCTTTATGGATTATTATTTAATTACTTTTTTTTACTTGAATTAATGATACTGTTTTTTTTTCTTTTATTTCATTATATAATATGTTTTTTCATAATATGAAATATATCTTTCTATATAAATTTTAATTTCATAATATAATGTCATTTTTTTATAATACGAAATAAGTTATGTTATCAAATTCTCTGAATCCGGAAAAGAAAGTAACTGCTATTGAAAAAAGTTTAATTATTATGTCAATCTTTTCGATGGAAAAACCTTCCTTAAGCCTTAAAGAAATTTGTGATCAAGTTGGTTTTAACGCATCAACTACATACAGAATATTGCATACCTTATCAGAATATGGATACATTATTAGAACAGCTGATAAAAACTACTGCATTGGCACAACACCTTTATCTCTAAGTGCGATCTATCAAAAAACTAACCAATTAACGCAAATTAGTCCTATTGTTGATCATATTAGAGATATGACTAACGAAACGGCATCATTTTTTATTCAACAAGATAATGAGAGAATTTGCTTATATCGTGCACATTCGCGTGATGAAATTAGGCACAATATCGATGTAGGAACACAACTAGAACTTAATCGTGGCGCCTCAGGTAGGGTTATTTTGGCTTATGGTCAGCGCTTACAAGATAAGAGTGGCTATTTTAAAAATATCCGCGATAAAGGTTATTATCTGTCAGTAGATGAACACAATGCTGCTTTATTTGCTGTAGCTAAGCCTATTATGTCTGAAAGTGGACATCTTATTGGCGCTCTCACAATATCAGGACCAATAAGTCGTTTCAATGAAGAAAAAATTCAATCCTTTTTAGACTTATTAGCCGAACAAATTGAAAAAGTAAAAATTCTTTAAGCGTTTATTTAAAGATACTTAACCGTTAAGATTTCATAAATAATATCACCTCTAGGGGCTTTTACAGTGACCTCATCGCCCTCTTCATTGCCCATTAGTGCGCTAGCAATAGGGGAATGACAAGAGATTTTATTCTGAGCTATATCAGCCTCATCTTCGCCAACAATTTGATAAGTAATTTCACTATCGTCTTCGACATTCATTAGACTGACTGTTGTTCCAAATACACAGCGGCCATTTTGAACAAGCTTACTAACGTCAATAATCTGCATACGAGATAGCTTTGATTCAATCTCTTTAATTCTACCTTCACAAAAGCTTTGCTCTTCTTTTGCCGCATGATACTCTGCATTTTCTTTCAAGTCACCATGTGCTCGAGCAGTGGCAATATCTTCAACAATACGAAAACGAGTAACATCTTTAAGCTTTAAAAGTTCAGCTTCCAATGCTTTTGCACCGCCTACTGTCATTGGAATACTTTCCATAAAGTCCTTCTCTTAATTATTGAGAGATTGCATAGTTCTCACTGTAATCTCTTCATGCGTCTTTAAACCATCAAGCGTAGCAAATGCTGCAGCTACAGTGGTTATAAAGGCCACCTTATGAACTAAAGCTTGACAACGAATGACAGCAGCATCTTCAATACCCTGAGTATCTTCAGTCGAATTAATAATTAAATCAATTGTATCATTTTTAATCATATCAACAATATGTGGCGATCCTTCTGATACCTTATTAATCATTTCACACTCTAGACCTGCTTCAATTAGAGTATCTCTGTTACTGCGCGTAGCTACTAAATTAAACCCTTGATAAGATAATTTTTCACCCAAATCAACTAAGTAATCGCGATCTAGTCGTCGAAGACTGATAAAAACAGTGCCCTTTTCAGGTGCACGTGATCCAGCAGCTAATTGTGCCTTATCAAAAGCAGAGGCAAAATCATCACCAATACCCATCACTTCACCTGTTGAACGCATTTCTGGACCTAAAATTGGATCTACGCCTAGGAACTTATTAAATGGAAATACTGCCTCTTTGACACTGTAATGCTTAGGAATAATCTCTTTTGTAAAGTTAAGCGACTTAAGTGTTTGACCCGACATGACACGTGCAGCAATATTAGCCAATGGCACACCAATTGCCTTAGAAACGAAAGGAACAGTTCGAGATGCTCGAGGATTAACCTCGATCACATAAATTTCTCCGTCTTGATAGGCTAGCTGAGTATTCATTAAACCAATAACATTTAGCGCTTTAGCCATGGCAACTACCTGTTCACGCATTTGATCAAGTACACCGCTCTCTAAAGAGTAAGGTGGCAATGAACACGCAGAATCTCCAGAATGAATACCTGCTTGCTCAATATGCTGCATAATTCCGCCAATGACAACATCTTCACCATCAGAAATAACATCAATATCTACTTCAATCGCATGATCTAAGAATGAGTCAAGCAGCACTGGGGAATCATTAGAAACTTTAACTGCAGTATGCATATAGTGGTCTAGAGAATCTTTATCATAGACAATTTCCATCGCACGACCACCTAATACATAAGATGGGCGAACCACTAATGGAAATCCAATAGCATCAGCAATATCTTGTGCTTGATCTAATGAACGTGCAGTCCCATTTAAAGGCTGCTTTAAGTCAAGCTCTTGAAGTAAAGCAGAAAAACGCTCACGATCTTCTGCTAAGTCAATTGCATCTGGACTGGTGCCAATAATTTTTGCACCGCTCTTTTCTAAAGCCTCTGCCAGTTTAAGGGGGGTTTGCCCACCATAATGAACAATAATACCATCTGGATTTTCAATATCTACTATCGCAAGAACATCTTCTAAAGTAAGCGGTTCAAAATATAGGCGATCTGAAATATCATAATCGGTTGAAACTGTCTCAGGATTACAGTTAACCATAATGGTTTCAAAGCCATCTTCACGTAATGCTAAAGAAGCGTGGACACAACAGTAGTCAAATTCAATGCCTTGACCAATTCTATTTGGGCCACCCCCCAAAATCATAATCTTTTTCTTATCCGTTGGGTTGGCTTCACATTGTTGCTGATACGTAGAATAAAGATAGGCAGTTTGTGTGTCAAATTCAGCAGCACAACTATCAACACGCTTAAAGACTGGTTTAATATTTAGCACCTTACGTCGTTCACGTACTGAAGATTCGTTACAATTTAACAATTGCCCAAGACGCGCATCTGAAAATCCTTTACGCTTTAAGGTAAACATTTCGTCTGCCTCAATGTCAGTAAGGTTTGCACCATTAATCTGCATTTCTGTCGATACAAGATCTTTAATTTGTGCCAAGAACCACAGATCTACTTTAGATAATTCAAACACCTCTTCCAAACTCATGCCCAATCTAAAAGCATCCGCAAGATAGAAAATACGCTCACCACGAGCTGTAATACACTCTGAACGAATTTTATTACGTGCATCATCAGCACTTAAATCAACCATTGGATCAAGACCAACTTTATCAGTCTCCAGGCCTCTTATTGCCTTTTGTAAAGACTCTTGGAATGTTGAACCCATGGCCATTACTTCGCCCACTGATTTCATTTGAGTAGTTAGGCGATCGTCTGCTTTAGGGAATTTTTCGAAAGCAAAACGAGGAATTTTAGTAACAACGTAGTCAATACTTGGTTCAAACGAAGCTGGTGTTTTCCCGCCTGTAATATCATTATCAAGTTCGTCAAGCGTATAACCTACTGCTAATTTTGCTGCAACTTTAGCAATCGGAAAGCCAGTTGCTTTAGAGGCTAACGCTGATGAACGAGATACGCGAGGATTCATTTCAATAATAGTCAGGCGTCCATTACCAGGGTTAACTGCGAATTGCACATTTGAACCACCCGTATCAACACCAATTTCGCGCAGAACAGCCAAAGAAGCATTGCGCATAACTTGGTATTCTTTGTCCGTTAAAGTCTGTGCTGGAGCAACTGTAATGGAGTCGCCTGTATGAACGCCCATTGGATCAAAGTTCTCAATAGAACAAATAATAATACAATTGTCTTTAGTGTCTCGCACTACTTCCATTTCAAACTCTTTCCAGCCTAAGATTGACTCTTCAACCAATAGCTCATTCGTCGGTGAAAGGTCTAATCCACGCTCACAAATTTCAACAAATTCTTCTTTGTTAAAAGCAATACCTCCCCCTGAACCACCCATCGTAAAAGAAGGTCGAATAACTGTTGGGTAGCCAACCGTCTCTTGAACAGCAAAAGCTTCTTCTAATGTATGAGCAACTGCTGCTTTAGGCATTTCCAGACCAATTTTAAGCATTGCTTCACGGAACAAATCTCGATCTTCAGCCTTATCAATCGCTTCTTTCTTGGCACCAATCATCTCAACACCATGCTTTTCTAATATACCATGACGTTCTAAATCAAGCGCACAGTTCAATGCAGTTTGACCGCCCATTGTTGGCAAAAGCGCATCAGGCTTTTCAATCTCAATAATTTTTTCAACTGTGCGCCATTCAATGGGCTCAATGTAAGTAGCATCCGCCATTTGCGGATCGGTCATTATGGTTGCCGGATTAGAGTTCACCAGAATAACGCGAAAACCTTCCTCTCTTAGTGCCTTACAGGCTTGTGCACCAGAATAATCAAATTCACAGGCCTGCCCAATAACAATTGGCCCGGCACCGATAATTAAAATACTTTTTAGGTCTTGTCTTTTTGGCATTATTCTCTAAATGTTAATTCTTTTAAAATTCGTCTTTTTCAACTGGCAGATTGCCATCAAAAATATCAAACTTGCGCTTTTGTAGATAAGAAGATCTCATCGTAATATAAGGATCATCTGACTGATCTAATAAATCAGTGATAGGTAGTAGCTCAACTCTCTTATCAATAATATTCATAGCACTGGCACTAAGAGCGCCAACATCATCTAATTCATTAACTAAATTTGCATCTGAGGTCATATCAACATACATGCCTGCGCCATCTCTAAGCGTCGATGGACCCATCAAAGGTAGCATAATAAAAGGCCCGCTATCCACACCCCAAACTGCAAGTGTTTGACCAAAATCTTCGTTTTCGGTTGTTAGACTCATATCAGTAGCAACGTCAAATAATCCATACAAACCAATAGTAGAGTTCACAAGGACACGGCTTAATGTGATAGCACCTTGCTCAATTTTAAATTGTAATATTTGATTAGCTAGTGTTGACACATCACGTAAATTACCAAAAAAATGACTGACTCGATTTTGTAAAAAATCAGGCGTATTATCTTTATAAGCACGTGAAACTGGCTCTAGTAAATTATCATCGATGGCCTCATTAAACTCATAGACTGCCCTATTCGTTTCTTCAAACGGGTCCACTTCTTCTGCTATCGTAACTGTACTGAATACCAACAATAACAAGCTTATTAATAATTTTTTCATAAATTCATCTCCTGAATAAAGGTGTCAAATAATCCGCTCACATCATGAGGTCCAGGTGAAGCTTCTGGATGACCCTGAAAACTAAATGCTTTCTTGCCTGTTACTCTAACACCTTGAATGGTGTCATCAAATAGTGATCGGTGAGTTACTTTTAAATTGTTCGGTATGTTTTCTTCTGCCACTGCAAAGCCATGATTTTGCGAGGTAATCATAACTTGCTTAGAGTCTAAATCTTGAACAGGATGATTAGCACCATGATGACCAAACTTCATTTTCTGCGTTTTGGCGCCGCTGGCTAATGCTAGTAATTGATGACCTAAGCAAATACCAAAAATTGGCATATTTTTTTCTAATAAGGCTTTAATATTAGCAATAGCATAATCACATGGCTCTGGATCGCCAGGCCCATTTGATAAGAATACACCGTCCGGATTCATGGCTAAAACATCAGATACTGGTGTTTGTGCATTTACTACCGTTAAGTCACAGCCTCTATCAACTAACATCCTTAAAATGTTTGTCTTAACACCATAGTCATAAACTACCACTTTAAATTTAGCATCCAAATCGGCGAATTCGCCCTTTTCTAAAAAATAAGAGCCCTTATTGAATGTATATGTTTTAGTGGTAGAAACTACCTTAGCCAAGTCAGTATTTTTTAATCCTGAAAAAGCTTGTGCTTTTTTAATAGCTGCAGCTTCATCAATGTTTTCACCTGTGACAATACAGCCCTTCAGAGAACCCATTAAGCGTAAGTGGCGAGTTAGTGCACGTGTATCAATATCACTAATAGCGACGATATTATTGACTCGTAGATATTCATCTAATGGCATTGTATTTCGCCAATTACTGTGCAATAACGGCAGATCTCGAATAATCAATCCAGCTGCATAAACTTTTGAAGATTCTTCATCAACAACGTTTGTACCTGTATTACCAATATGAGGATAAGTCAATGCAACAATTTGTTGGGTATAAGATGGATCAGTAAGAATTTCTTGATAGCCGGTCATTGAGGTATTGAACACCACCTCACCCAGTGTTTCACCTGAACTGCCTATAGATTTTCCGTAAAAAATCTGACCATCTTCTAATGCTAATAAGGCAACTTGTGGCACCGGGTACTCCTGAATGAAAAACTTCAGGAATTTTACCATATTGCATTACCCATCTGAAGAGCAAATATACAAATCTAAGGCGTATAATTAATCAAAAATCACGATGAGGAATTACCATGGAAATTACAGTAGATAATATTAAATGTGGTGGCTGTTCTGGCTCAATTACTAAAAAATTAACCGAGGTTTTTAACACGGATAAAATCAATGTAGATATTGAGCAAGGCATCATCAATATCGACCTAGCTGATTCTAAAAAAAATGAACTGGTTAAAGTATTATTAGATTTAGGTTACCCAGAAACTGACTCAGTCCATGGCTTTGATTCAGCCAAGGCTAAGGCTAAATCATTTGTTTCTTGTGCTATCGGGACAATGAATAAATGATTGTAGTGGTTAACGGTAAAGAGCTGGAAACTAAAAGCTCAGCCACAGCTGAGTATTTAATCAGTCAACTAAACTATCAAGATCAGCGCATCGCTTTAGAAATCAATGAAACTATTATTCCTAAATCTAGGCACGCTGATTTTGCATTAAAAGAAAGCGATAAGATTGAGATTATTAAAGCAGTTGGTGGTGGCTAAAATTTGAATAAAACATTTATAAATTCACTAACAAAAAATAGGAGATTCTTTTAAACAAACCACGCTTTAGGAATTTCATCTACCCCTAGCGGCTTTACACTGAATTGTTGGGCCACACCAACATTCAACTTCACTTCAATATCAACACTTGGTTGTTCTCGATCTTGTGAATATCGCGCCAAAACTCGAGCAGCAATTTTAAGATCTTCTTGATTCGGCTCACCATCAATCAATGCAATTGGACCCTTACAGCTAGTTGAATAAAGGTTAGCATATTGGTTTCTATAACCTTCAAGAAATTTCACCTCGCCCTCTTCTCTGGCAACAATCATTTTAAAACGTTGATTGGGACGAATGTGGCGACCAACTTTAAGCATCATTAAATCATCTAATTGATAATCACGATTACCACGGGATTGCCACATATCAACTAACTTATCAGAATATTGCTTGTCTGTTAAGAAACAACAACCACCTGCAGGCGTTGCGTAATCCTCAAAACCATAGGATTTTGCCAAAGCTATTTGCGGCTTTCGATTACGCCCAGTAAAATCAAGTAGCTTCTCTCGATCTATCCACCCTTCTTTTTCTGGCTTGGTTTCGGGCAAATGTTTTGCGCACAACGGGCGTAATAACAAATCATCTGCACCCGATTCTTCTTGTACAACTGGCATAGTGTCTTTGCGCTGGGACATTGGGCGTTGGCCCATAACCTCACCAGTAATAATAAAGTCAAACTCGTTATCTTCCATCCATTGCTTAGCTTTTTTAACCATAAAACCTTTACAATCTAAACAAGGATTCATGTTTTTGCCATAACCATGCTTTGGATTTAAAAGTACATCGCGATACTCTTCGATTACATCAATAATATGCAATTTAATACCTAATTGCTCCGCCACCCAAAGTGCATTATTACGTTTTGGCTTATCATTTTTTTGTTTACGAATAGCATGAGTATGGCCTTCTACACAAAATCCAGTGAAAAAATTAATTCCTTCAACATGAATGCCTTGGTCAAGTAGTAATTTAGTACTCAATAGGGAGTCTAATCCACCTGAAATTAGAGATACTGCTTTAATTTGTTTTTTATTTGTCATAACTTTTTTATTTACGTTGTCCGCTTACTTGGCACCACTCATCTTTTTGCACCACTTTCAGCTCTTTAAAATACACGCCATAAGTCTCAAGTATCATTGGTAGTTGGTGTTCCATAATACCTGACAGTGCAACACTACCCCCCGTCTTCACTAAACTTGAAAAATGCTCGCATAAATCTACCAAAGGATTTGCCAAAATATTTGCAATGAGTAAATCTACTTTATCTAAGTTACCTTCGTCATTTACATGTAATACACGAACCTTATCTTGAACATGATTTACCTCAGTATTGCTAATTGTGGAAATAATAGCCTGAGGATCATTATCAACAGCAATGGCTTTTTTAGCGCCTAATTTTATCGCAGCAATCGCTAAAATTCCTGTGCCAGAGCCATAATCAATCACCGAACAATCAATAGGTGCATTGTTATCTAAATATTGCAGGCATAAATCGGTCGTTTGATGCGTTCCCGTGCCAAACGCCAAGCCTGGATCCATATCAATGATAATAGCATCATCTGGTAAATTGGCAGCACCCTCCCAAGAAGGGCATACCCAAATTCTTTTTCCGAATTGCATGGCATGAAAGTCTTTTTTACACTCATCCTCCCAAACACGCCCTTTGAGTAACTCAAAATTTAGCTCATTAATATGGCAAATATTCTCAAGCATATGGCTGATATTTGCCTGGTCAATTTTTAAATCAAATAAAGCAGTGATGGTTACATTATTCCATAAAGGCGTTTCACCAACGGGCGGTTCAAAAATAGCATCATCTTTCGTATCACTAAAGGTGACAGAAGTACTACCCAGCCCTATAAGAATTTCACTGACAAAATCTGCCTGATCTTTATTTGTTTGAAGGGTTAATTGCATCCAGTCCATGGCTGGGGAATTATACCTATGCACACCATGCTAAGGCTCTTGTATTAAGCTGGAACAATTCAGATACTTTAAATAATAAAACAAAAAAACTAATTACAAATTAAGCATGTTTGATATAATAACCTTTGTTTATTTAAACAGCATATACATTAATTTATTAGGAGATTATCATGGCTAACGGCACTACAAAAGGCAACAGACCACCTCTAGGAAGTAGCTTAGACGCATTAAATGCATCTAACCCTTCAAATACAAGAACGGGCAAAGAAACAACAACAACTACCCAAGATTACAAAAAAGGTATGAAGTCTGCAGAAGAGTTAGACGAGCTTAGATAGAACCGTAAGCGGCTATTTAAATTAATAAAACCCTCATAAGAGGGTTTTTTATTGATTAAAATTTACTGTATAGGCATATAAATAAAACGTGTATTTATGAATAATGACTTAAGTCAATCTTATATAATATACCCAATTAAATTACTAAGGTATTAAGAATGGCATTAGAAAGAACAGGTAACGGTTACTTAGTTGATCCATCAATTTGGACTGAAGAAATCATGCACGAAATGGCAACAGAGGATGAAATAGAATTATCAGATTCTCAAGTAGCTCAAATTCTTGCTGCAAGAGATTATTTTTCTGAAAACTCTTCAGTGCCGCCAATTAGAACATTTTCAAAAGTAGTTGGCATTGATAAAAAGATTCTTTTTAAAGAATGGCTAACTGGTCCTATGAAACCTATTACTAAATATGGTGGAATGCCTCAGCCAACTGGTTGTGTATAAAAACAAAATCTGCTTAAAATAAAAAACCCTCTTTCGAGGGTTTTTTATTGCAAATTTTTTAAATTAAATCTTTAACTGAAGTAAGCGCCTTGACAAGATTTTCTGGCTGAGTACCACCACCCTGAGCCATATCAGCACGCCCACCACCTTTTCCGCCTACTTGAGTAGCAACGTGATTAAGGATTTTTCCAGCCTGATATTTACCAGTTAAATCCTTGGTAACGCCAGCAACTAAAGATATCTTATCTGCGCTTACAGCAGCTAATACCACAACCACTGATCCTAACTTATCTTTGAGTTTATCAGCAATATCTCGCAAATCTTTACCGCTCACTCCCTCTACAACTGTTGAAAGTAACTTGACTCCATTAACTTCCTGAGCTTGATTAAGCAAGTCATCTCCTTGATTACTGGCTAGTTTCTTTTGGAAAGTGGCAATTTGTTTTTCTAATTCCTTTTGCTGCTTCATTAGTTGTGTAACTTTTTCAACTACATCTGAATTATTTGTTTTAGTCATCTGGGCAATCTTACTAAGACTGTCTTCTATTTGCTTATCAGACTGATAAGCGTTATAGCCTGTTAATGCTTCAATGCGGCGAACACCTGCGGCAATTCCACCTTCTGAAGTGATTCTAAATAAACCAATATCACCCAAAAGATTTACATGTGTGCCGCCACAAAGTTCTACAGAAAAATCATTTTTACCCATACTTAACACACGCACAGTATTGCCATATTTTTCACCAAAAAGTGCCATAGCACCTTTCTTTTTGGCCGCTTCAATATCTGTAACATCTGTATGAACAGTTGAATTATCTAAAATTCGACGATTAACCAAAGCTTCGATTTTATCCAGATCAACTTTATCAATCACTTCATCATGAGAAAAATCAAAACGCAATTTATCGCCGTCAACTAACGAGCCTTTTTGGGTAACTGTTTCACCCAAAACACTTCGCAATGCAGCATGAAGTAAGTGTGTTGCTGAGTGGTTACAAGTAATCTTTTTGCGTCTTCGAACATCCACTTGTGCCTGAAGTACGTCGCCCACCTTTATAATGCCATTTGATATAATGCCATGGTGCTCAAAAGCACCTGTTTTTTGCTTTAGAGTATTTGTAACATCAAACTTTATATCTCCAGCAACAAGCATACCGCTATCGCCAACTTGGCCACCTGATTCAGCATAAAAACTTGACTGAGATAAAATGATAATACCGTGGTCTCCTGCTTCGATAGCATCAACCAACTCACCGTCTTTAATTAATGCTTGCACTGAGGAGGAGTTTTCTAGTTGCTCATAGCCTAAAAATTCAGTTTCCTCTGAAATATCAACGCCTTTTTGTGTCGTTTTAAACTCACCTGCTTGACGTGCACGATCACGCTGTTTAGTCATCTGAGCTTCAAAACCTGGCATATCAATGGTCAGCTCACGTTCACGCGCAACATCAGCTGTTAAATCAGCTGGAAAGCCATACGTATCATAAAGTTTAAATACAGTTTCACCATCAATCTCAATGCCTTTTAAATTTGAAATAGCATCTTCCAAGATCCCCATACCTTGATCAAGTGTTTGTGCAAAACGCTCTTCTTCGCGCTTTAAAACCTTTTCAACATTGGCTAATGCAAGCTTCAACTCTGGATATACCTGATTAAGTTCTAGCGCCAATACGGGCGCTAAACGATAGAAAAATACCTTATCTATACCTATCTTATGGCCATGACGAATAGCACGACGAATAATACGACGCAACACATATCCACGTCCTTCATTAGATGGAATAACCCCATCAACAATCATAAAAGCAGTTGAACGAATATGGTCTGCAATAACTCGTACTGAGGCATTACTTTGTTTAATGCTATTGGCTGATGGCGTTAAATCAACGATAGCCTTAACCAAACTTTGAAAGCCATCTGTATCGTAGTTGTTATTTTTATGTTGTAATACTGCAGCTAAGCGTTCAAGGCCCATGCCAGTATCGACACAAGGTGCTACTAATGGCTTTAAGTAGCCATCTTCTTGTTTATCGTATTGGGTAAATACCAAATTCCAAATTTCAATATAACGATCACCATCTTCATCAGCATGTCCTGGAGGGCCGCCGGCGATGTCTTCACCATGATCATAAAAAATCTCACTCGATGGACCACAAGGGCCAGTATCGCCCATTTGCCAGAAGTTGTCTTTAGCGCCACAACGAGAAATACGATTTTTAGGAAAGCCAATTTCATTCACCCAAATAGCTTCGGCTTCATCGTCATCTTCAAAAACACTTACCCAGAGTTTTTCCTTAGGTAGCCCGATTTCTACTGTTAAAAATTCCCAAGCATATTGAATAGCTTCACGCTTGAAATAATCGCCAAATGAAAAATTACCTAGCATTTCAAAAAATGTATGATGGCGCGCTGTATAGCCCACATTTTCCAAATCATTATGCTTTCCACCCGCACGTACACAGCGCTGACAAGAGACTGCGCGGGTATAAGGGCGCTTTTCTAAACCACTAAACACATCCTTAAACGGCACCATGCCAGCATTAACAAACAACAAAGTTTTATCATTGTGTGGCACCAAAGATGAGCTTGGCTCAACCGTATGTCCTTTAGAAGCGTAGAAATCTAAAAATTTTTGTCTAATTTGTGCCGTTTTCATGCGATCAAAGCGTTGTATAAAAATGCCTAATTATACTTGTCTAAAGGATAAGTGAGGTGTCGCCTGCACCATGGCGAATAATTTCAACCATCTCTCCCGATAAATCGATCACCGTGGTTGGCTCTGGTGGGCAGTAACCATCATCAATTATCAAATCCACTTGATTATTAACAGCATCTTGAACATCATTAATGTCATAGAATTCAAACCCTTTAAGAATTAAAGAAACACTCATTAATGGCTCGTCCAATTCTTCTAATAATGCTTGAACCACGCCATGGCTCGAAACTCTGACACCAATAGTTTTTTTCTTTTCATGCAGTAGACGTTTTGGAACGTCACGCGACCCTTGCAAAATAAACGTATAAGCACCTGGCAAGATCTTTTTCAACAATCGAAAAGCATTGTTATTGAGTTTTGCATATTCACCAATATGCGATAAATCTCGCATCATTAAGGTAAAGTCATGTCGCTTAGAAAGACTACGAATTTGTCTAATTTTTTCAAGCCCGTATTTATTACCCAACATTGTGCCAAGTGCATACCCTGAATCTGTTGGATAGGCAATCACTCCATCTGATTTAAGTACTTCAACAACCTGAGTAACTAGCCTTTGCTGAGGATTTTGAGGATGAATGGCAATTAATTTAGCCATGATGAGTCCTTCCAAACCATTTCATTTACTTGTGGCATATCTTGTAAATGGCCAATACGAACTCTTTGACCAGGCCAGCCATGATAATCAGAACCAATAGAGGATAATAAATCAAACTCCTTTGCCCACTGACTCATCAATGTAATTTCATCAGAACTACTTGATCCAGTGACCACTTCAACTCCATCTAAATCTGCACCAGACAAATGATTCAATAACCGCCTCACCTTGGTATTCGTCATGCGATAACGCAGTGGATGTGCCAAAACTGCCTTGCCGCCTGCTGCATGAATCCAGTTGATTACTTCATCATATTCAGCCCATTTTCCACCGACACCACCTGGCTTTTTACCCGTTAAAAAGCGTTTAAAAACGCTTTTCATATCCTTGCATACCCCTTCCTGTACTAACATTTGAGCAAAATGTGTGCGTGTAATCATGTCTGTTTTGGCTACCAATTTAACTTTCTCTAAAGCATTAAAAACTCCGGCACCACCTAAACCTCGCGCCATTTTCTCTGCACGAAGTTGTCGAAATTCTTGATGCTGCTTGAGGCCTTTTTGGAGTATTTCATTGTTTATATCAACACCCAATCCTAAAATATGGATAGTCATATTACTCCACATGGCAGATATTTCCACGCCATGAATCAATTTCAAATCACTTGTATCTGCTTGCTTTTGTGCTTCTATTAGCCCATCAGTCGTATCATGATCAGTCAATGCAAAAACATCACACCCCTCTTTCTTGGCAAGAAGCACCACCTCACTAGGTGATAAAAATCCATCAGAATAATAAGAGTGGTTGTGCAAATCAATTTTCATAGATGCCATTATCCATTATTAACGCTACTTACTGAAATTCTTTAAAAA
Organism: Candidatus Thioglobus sp.; assembly: GCA_028228555.1. Lineage (NCBI taxonomy): Bacteria > Pseudomonadati > Pseudomonadota > Gammaproteobacteria > Pseudothioglobaceae (SeqCode) > Candidatus Thioglobus > Candidatus Thioglobus sp. Next base: position 73,032 of record JAOJBP010000003.1, read on the forward strand.
GCAAAAAAAAAAACAATTTAAAGTTTATAATAACCTATATATGAAAAACTGGTACCTTATTCAAACTAAACCTAAGCAAGAAGCAGAAGCTCAAAGGAATTTATCCGATCAAAACTATGCAGTATTTTTCCCAAAAGCTTTTATCAAGGGAAAAACTGTGCCGCTTTTTCCTCGTTATTTATTTATTGAGTTGGATGACAAATCTCAAAATTGGACACCTATTCGCTCAACTAAAGGTGTGGCAAACTTTGTAAGATTTGGCCTAACATTCGCCAAAGTACCAAATAAAATCATTAATATGATTAAAGTTCAACAACAGCAAACCATCGAAAAAATGATCAATATTTGCTCACATCAAAAAGGTGATACGGTTGAGATTCAGTCGGGTGCTTTCAAAGGTCAGCAAGCTATTTTTCAGAATTATAATAGTAATGACCGGATTGCGATTTTGTTAAAAATCATTGGCCAGCATCAAGAAATCGTACTTAATGAAAATGAAGTGCTTGCAATATAAGTCATCACAATACCAACCCCTTGCTTTAAAATTAAGCATTCGTTTTTAACTATTCAATCTTAATAAGCTATGTGTGGAATTGTCGGCGGTATTTGTAAAAATAACATTACTCCTCTTTTGTTAGAGGGTTTAAAACGCTTAGAATACAGAGGATATGATTCTGCTGGCGTAGTAGTTTTAGATAAGAATAACCAGCTTAGTCGTGCACGTGCAGTTGGCAAAGTAGCCAACCTTGAGCAAAATATTCTTGACCAGAAAACACCAATAGGTGGCACTATTGGCATAGCCCATACTCGTTGGGCTACTCATGGTGAGCCATCTAGTCGTAACGCCCATCCTCATATTTGCAACCAAAATATTAGTGTCGTACATAATGGCATTATTGAGAATTTTTTAGAGCTTAAATCTGAACAATTGGCACAAGGCTATAACTTCACCTCAGATACAGATACAGAAGTTATTGCCCATGCTATTGATAAAGCACTAGAAACTAGTGATACCCTGCTAGAGGCCACACAAAAAGCCATTACTACTTTTAAAGGGGCTTACGGTGTTGGGGTGATTTCACCTAAACATCCTGGGCACATTATTGCTGCAAGAAGTGGATCGCCTTTGGTTATTGGCATAAGCCCAAAAGGTCATTTTATTGCCTCTGATCAAATGGCATTACTTGATGCTACTAAAGAATTTATCTTTTTAGAAGAAGGTGACATTGCCGATATCACTCTAGAGTCTGTGACAATTTACGACATTAATGGTAATCATGTCAATAGAGAGGTTAAAACTTCTAAGCTGAAAAGTGGCCAGGTATCAAAAGGTGATTATGCACACTTCATGCTTAAAGAGATTTTCGAGCAACCTCAAGCCATTCAAGATACGCTAGAGTCTCGTATCACTAAAGATGCTGTTTTATCATCAGCCTTTGGCCATAAAGCTGAAGACATTTTTAAAAATACCAAGCATATTCAAATTATTGCTTGTGGCACTAGCTACAATGCTGGTCTAGTGGCAAAATATTGGTTAGAAGTTATTGCTAAAATCCCTACTAATATTGAAGTGGCAAGTGAATATCGCTATCGTGATCCAGTTATTCTAGACAATACGCTATTTATTACCATCTCTCAAAGTGGCGAAACAGCGGACACACTAGAAGCGCTAAAAGCAGTCAAAAAACGTAGAAAAGATAAGCGCATTCACACACTCACGATTTGTAATTCAGCAGAATCTAGCCTAACTCGTGAATCAGAACTCACCTTCTTAACCCACGCTGGCCCTGAAATTGGTGTTGCTAGCACCAAGGCCTTTACCACTCAACTGGTATCTCTTGCATTATTGGCAGTCTCAATCGGCAAATGCCATAAGCAAGTGTCTATAAAGCAAGAAGCAAAAATTGTTATCGGACTTAATCTTTTACCAGGTTTAATTAAAAAAACATTAGAGCAAGAAGATCAAATTATTGAACTCGCCAAAACTTTTAAAAATAAATACAACGCAATATTTCTAGGCCGTGGATGCATGCATGCTATCGCTATGGAAGGCGCATTAAAACTTAAAGAAATCTCTTACATACATGCTGAAGCCTATCCAGCAGGTGAACTTAAGCATGGGCCAATTGCGCTGATTGATAAAGACACGCCAGTAATAGCCATTGCACCTAATGACTCATTATTGGACAAACTTAAGGCCAACCTTCAAGAAGTTAAATCAAGAGGTTCAGAGATGATTGTATTTGAAGATGAAGCAGCAAAAGTAGAGCCAATGAAAGGCATGACTATTGTACCAACTACGACTAATTTGGGCAGAATTACAGCGCCAATTATCTTTACCATTCCACTGCAATTGCTTAGTTACCATGTGGCACTTATTAAAGGCACAGATGTTGATCAGCCTCGTAATTTAGCCAAATCAGTGACGGTGGAGTAGTGTTGAGGACATTCTACCACCCTTCCCTCTTGTAAAAAAACCCTGATGATTTGATCATAATCTTTGATGTAAATCTAAAGACAAAAGTAAGAAAACAAAAACGATTTGAAGATACCCATAACCTCATTAATCAACTACATGATGGATACAATCATAATAAATATCATCTAAGAATTCACTATTCATATCATAAACCAGGAGATCTTCATGCCTTTCTTGTTGGGCGTATATGAGGACTATGTCAGGACCAATTCCAGAGGGCTCTCCAGAAGTAAATGCAATAGACATAATTAAGCTAGTTTAATTTAGCTGAAGTAAATACAGTAAGGGTTGCTACAGAGCCAGATAGGATCATTCCCCATAGAATATCTGCGACCACTAGTTTGAGACTAAAGATATTCATAGTTGCGTAAACGGTAAGATCGTAAGTTCCATAAGTTACTAGCCCATAAAAAGCACCAATCATAAAAACATTTAGAAGTGTATTACTAAGATTGGGATTAATAACAAAGAAAATTAAGCCTAATAAGAAAATTATATAAAACATGATTGCAGGAGCAACTTTAAGCTCCATAAGAGCTGCAACCTCCTCTTTGTACATTGGGGTTGCAACAAAATATATCCAAAATATATCAATGATGCAGAAAAATGCGAGAGCTATAAAGAATGTTTTAATCATAATATTATTATACTTTTTATCAAATTAAATTGTTATAAGAATCAAAGAATAGGGGGTTAGATTAGAATAAATGAAATCTTCGGATTTCAAATTTGATGATAAGAAGAAATTTCTTAAAACTATTATCAACAATATCGTTGTTAAAAGTGCAGACAACTTAGCACATGATCTAACAATAAAATTTAAGTTACCTTATGTGAATGATCAGTTAATTTATAAGGGTAATAAGGATAATAAGAATAAAAGTAAAGGGTATATTCTGAGTAATGGATTTTTAAGAAATTAAGGATTGGTTCCCTAAAAAAAAATAAGGATAATGTAAAGTAAATGTTATCAGGTGTTGGTTATGATATGTATCTAGCCCAATAAGGGGACTCTATAATATATATTTGATTTTACACTATGAAAATTGCTATTATTGGAAGCGGAATATCTGGCTTAACAGCCGCACACCTTCTTCACAAACAACATGATATTACCATTTTGGAAGCTAATGATTATATAGGCGGCCATACCCACACCCATCAAATCGAGGTAGACAAAAAGAAGTGGCTGATTGATTCTGGCTTTATTGTTTACAATGAAAACACATATCCAAACTTTATAAAGCTTCTTCAAAAACTTAAAGTTGACACGCAAAAAACTTCTATGGGTTTTAGCGTTAAGGCTCCAGGACAAAAACTAGAGTATTCTGGAGGCTCCCTAAATTCTTTATTTGCTCAACGCTTCAACCTATTTCGACCTTCTTTTTTGATGATGCTTAAAGACATTTTAAGATTTAATCGCATCTCAGTGGCAAAACTAAATAATTTAAACGAGTCAACAACAATCTATGAATTTTTGATTAACCATAAATTTAGTAAAAACTTTATTGAGCACTATATAATTCCAATGGGCGCTGCCATATGGTCAACAGCAGCGAAAAAAACAACAGAAATGCCAGCAGTTTTTTATATTAGGTTTTTCAAAAACCATGGACTACTTCAGATATTTAATCGTCCCCAATGGTTCGTAATTAAGGGTGGTTCAAAAGCATATATACCAAAAATAACTGCAGGATTTAAAAATAAAATTTTGCTTTCAACCCCAGTGTCTAAGGTTATAAGAGGCAAAAATAGTGTTGAGGTTTTTTATGGAAAGGATGTGGCCTCTCATCAGTTTGATAAAGTTATATTTGCAACACACAGTGATCAAGCATTGGCATTATTGCAGGACCCTAGTGAAGAAGAAATTAAAATTTTAGGCTCCCTGCCTTATCAAAAAAATGTGGCACTGCTGCACACAGACTCTTCTATATTGCCTAAAAAGAAAATAACGTGGTCTAGTTGGAACTACCTTTTAAGCGGTGATCAAAGTAAGCCGGTGACTCTAACCTATAACATGAATATTTTGCAATCATTAAAGTCGAAGACTAATTTTTTAGTAACCTTAAATAGTAATGGGGATGTTGACACAAGCAAAATAATTAAGACTCTAGTCTACTATCATCCTCTTTTCACGGTCAAGGGCGTTAAAGCACAAAAAGAAAAGAATAAAATAAGTGGTGTAAATAACACTTTTTATTGTGGGGCATATTGGGGAAATGGTTTTCATGAGGATGGCGTTAACAGCGCCCTTGATGTTTATAGTTTTTTTGATAAGGCCTTATGATGCTCTCAAAAAATCACCAACTATATTGGGGTACGATTAGTCATCAGCGACACACTCCGTTTAAGCGGTTTTTTTCATACCCAATTTTTATGGCCTATATTGATATCTCGTCTTTAGCATCTACGATGAAGCCATCACTTCTTTGGAACATTAACAAGCCTGCGCTTGTTTCATTTAAAAGGAAGGACTACCATGGAGACCCAGACTTAGACTTAGATAGTGCGGTTCGAAAAACGCTTCATGAAAAAACTGGTAAAGTTTTTAATGGGCCAATTAGACTCCTGACGCACTTGAGATACTTTGGGCATTGTTTTAATCCAGTAAGTTTTTATTACTGTTTTGATGACTTAGACCAAAAGGTTGAGGCCATAATGGCTGAAGTAACAAACATACCATGGAAAGAAAGGCATACTTACATTATTGAAGAGCAAACAGAAAATAATACTAGGACGGGGTTTATCGCCTCTCCAAAAAAACAACTACATGTAAGCCCTTTTTGGGGAATGGACCATGATTATGAGTGGTTTTTCTCACAGCCTGAAGACTCACTAAATGTAAAAATGAAAAACTTTAAAGATGGTGAAAAGGTTTTTAATGTTTCGCTTGACTTAAAGAGGCGTGCATTTTCAAACGTAGGGCTTATTAAAGCAATTTCTAGGTTTCCATTTATCACCCTGATGGTTGTATATAGAATCCATTGGCAAGCATTTATGCTCTATATAAAAAGAGCTCCATTTTTTACACATCCGGACAAACTATGACTCAAGAAATTAAAACTAAAGATAGACTTTCAGTTGACGGCCTAGCAAATAATATTCAAGAAATGCAAAGAAGCACTAGAATGACTTCTTTCTTTAAAAGGATTTTATTTAAAAAACTGAAAGGATTAAAAACTGGTGAGCTAACAATAGTTGATGGTTCTGAAATTCACGTATTTGGCGCTCCTAAATCAGAGCTTAAGGCAACCTTAATCGTTTCATCTCAAGAGTTTTATGTTTTTTTAGGGAGTGGCGGTACCAACGGCGCAGCAGAAGCCTTCACTGCTGGTTATTGGTCTGCAGATAATTTGGTTCAATTAATTCAGCTCATTATTAGAAATAAAAAAACGATGGAGGGGCTTGAATCTGGACTTGCAAGATTAACAAATCCATTCACTAAAATAATCCATAGGCTTAGACAAAACACCTTAAAAGGAAGTAAGAGTAATATTTTGGCACACTACGATCTGAGTAATGATTTTTACAAGCTATGGCTCGACTCAACCATGACTTACTCAAGCGGCATTTTTCTAAATAAGAAGTCAAGTATGCTTGATGCCTCGGTAGAAAAGCTAGATAGACTATGTCGAAAACTAAACCTTAATAGTAGTGACCATGTTCTTGAAATTGGAACGGGATGGGGAAGCTTTGCAACACACGCAGCCAAAAATTATGGCTGTAAAGTTACCACTACGACTATATCAGACAATCAGTTTAAGTATGTTGCTGAGCTGATTAGTAAAGAGAATTTAGATAATCAAATAACTTTACTCAACAAAGATTATAGAGAGCTTGAGGGTGTTTTTGATAAGGTTGTTTCAATTGAAATGATAGAGGCTGTTGGGGCTGACTTTGTGCCTGGCTTCTTTGAAAAAGCCTCTTCATTGCTGAAGACAAATGGTTTAATGGCACTTCAAGGAATAACATATAACGACCCAGACTTTAATGCCTATAAAAATTCGGTAGACTTTATCAGAAAATATATTTTTCCTGGTTCCTGCCTTATCTCATTGTCACAAGTTGAGAAAGCCATCAAAGAGAAAACAGATTTAATTATGGTTGACTCTGAAGATATAACTCTTCACTATGCAAGGACACTCGAATTATGGCGTAAAGACTTTGAAAATGTATTGCCGCAGGTAAGAGAGCTTGGTTTTTCAGATCCTTTTATAAGGATTTGGATCTTTTACCTAGTCTATTGTGAAGCGGGATTTCTTGAAAACCTAATTGGTGATTTTCAGTTTATATTTGCTAAGCCTGACCTCAAAAACATTAAAATTACACACTAGAAAAATGATTAAATTATTAATAAAACTTGCAGAAAATGGTTTATTACCAGACTTGCTTATTAGGTTTGGAATAAGGCGTTTATGCGCTCAAAGGCTTTTAGAGGCAACGAGCATTAGCAAGCTTGAAATGGAAAAAAGACACTCATCTTGGATTGACTTTTTAAATGAAAGTCCAATTGCTCTGGTTCCAGAAAAGGCAAATGAACAGCACTATGAGGTTCCACCAAAGCTTTTTGAATTGGTCCTGGGCCCGAACTTAAAATACAGTTCTGGTTATTGGCCAAAGGGCGCTTCGTCTCTAGACGACTCAGAGCTGGAGATGTTAAGGCTTTCTTGTGAAAGGGCATCCCTTTCAGATGGCCAAGAGGTTTTAGAGTTAGGATGTGGCTGGGGCTCCTTGACACTTTATATGGCACAAAATTTCCCTAATAGTAAAATTACTGCTGTTAGTAATTCAAAGGACCAGAGGCAGTTTATTGAGAACAAATGTAAGAAATTAAAGATAGAAAATATCAAGGTTATAACAGCAGACATGAATGACTTTTCAATTGATAAAAACTTTGATCGTGTTGTTTCAATCGAAATGTTTGAGCATATGCGTAATTATGGCGAGCTTCTAAAAAGAGTAAGTAGCTGGCTAAAAAAAGATGGAAAACTGTTTGTTCATATTTTTTCTCATAAAGAAATTGCCTATCCCTTTGAAGACCAAGATGAGGGAGACTGGATGGCTAGAGAGTTTTTTAGTGGCGGTCAGATGCCTTCTCATAGGCTCTTAACCTGTTTTCCAACTCGGATGAAAATCGAGAAAGATTGGAGGGTAGATGGAACTCATTATGAAAAAACCTCACTCGCATGGCTTAACAAGATGGATAAAAATAAAGCTGAAGTAATTAAATTATTTGAAAAAACTTACGGCAAAGATGAAGCAAGCATTTGGTTTCAAAGGTGGCGTATTTTTTTCATGTCATGCGAGGTTCTTTTTGGCTTTAAAAACGGCTCTGAATGGGGCGTTTCCCACTACCTTTTTGAGAGGCCATAATGGGTAATATTAAGGACCTTGTTGCTATTATTTTATGTATTTTGACAGCTTATTTTGTTGCAAATGCTGCAACAGTTGATGGTGCTGTTCTTTATGGAGTGCCAGCTATACTTTTATGTGCCGCTGTTAGCTTTATTGTGCACTGGATTGTTGCAATCCCTTCGCTTGTAACAAGCTCAGAAAAATATTTTGACTTTACAGGAATGATCGCAACCCTTCTTCTAGTTGCTACTTCTATATTTACACTTTTAGGCCAAGGAGAGCAAGTTTCTATCCGCTCAACTACTGTAGCTATTTTTGTATCTATTTGGACGCTAAGACTTGGGATATTTCTTTATATAAGAATCGTTAAAAGTGGAGAAGACAAAAGGTTTAGGGAGATCAAGAAATCGTTGCCAAAATTTTTAATGACATGGACTCTTTCCGCCCTATGGGTTTTCTTAACGACAGTAAATGCTGTTACCATTATTATTTTAAATCAGCATGCAAATCTTGACGTATTTTTTATAGCAGGATTGTTCCTCTGGGTTTTAGGGTTTTCTTTCGAAGCTGTTGCAGATAAACAAAAAAAGAACTTTAGTGAGATCCCTGAAAATAAAGATAAATTTATAACACTTGGATTGTGGTCTATATCACGCCACCCAAACTATTTTGGGGAGATTCTTCTTTGGACGGGCATTGCAATTATATCGCTACCACTTCTCTCAGGCTGGCAGTTTTTAACCCTTGTGTCACCAGTTTTTGTCTATCTCCTCTTAACTAAAATAAGTGGATTGCCTTTTTTAGAAGAAAAAGCTGAAAGAAAATGGGGCAATGACAAAAAGTATCTTGAATACAAGAACAACACACCAATATTGATTCCTTATTTTGGAAAAAAATAACTCAAACTAAAAAAATGGCAATTGAAACCCATGAATATAAAATAATATCCAAGCGTGAAGGTTGTGAAGTTCGTCGCTATAGTGACATAGTTATTGCCACAAAAAGAATTTCTTATAAACTAAGGAAAGAGAAGACTTTGAGGAATTAGTGTTAGTAGAATAGTATTTTTCAACTCTAAAATGTCTATCATAAATGCTTAGCAACTATATCAAGAAAATTAATTAGCTTAACGCTTGATATCTCAGTACTTTTAAAGTATTCTTTTTCTCTTAAGTCATCCACTAAAAATGTTTGTCAATTATTTTAACAAAAAGGTCAAAAAATGAAAAAATCAATTTTATATAGTGTAATAATCTTTAATTTAATTTTTTTAGCGGGTTGTTCATCAATGAAAAATATGGAAGATCCAATGAAAGATGATTCTAAAGGCTCAATTATTAATAAAAGTATTGAATCATCCGAGTCTGGTAAAGAAGTAAACCTTTACTTTGTACGTCCAACAGATATATTGACATTGGGTCAAGTTGTCGAGTTATATATAAACAATAATGAAATAGGTGAACTGACTAATAATAGCAATATTGAAACTAAAGTAATGTCAGGTGTTTATGAAATGTCAACCAAGGTGGGTGTAAGTTTAAACTTACTTAATATTACAGGCTTTGGTGGCGCTTGCAAGTTTGCAAAAGATTTCCGCTTAACTGAGCAGAATTATTATTATAAAGTTGATTATGCCGCTGGACTGTTATGTGGCGAACATCAAATTATTAAGATCTCTAAAGCTGAATATAAAAAATTAACGAGTAATTAGATTGCAAATGCACTGTTATTTTCCAGTGCATTCTAGGTTAGGCTAAGACTATCTTGTTAAGAGTTTGAAAGATATATGGCGCTAATTTTATTACCTGAAGTGGTCTATAAAAACCATCAAATAATGCCTTCCGCTTTAGCAAAAGCATTAGTAGCCTCCACAAAGCCTTTAACACTGCCACAATCAAACCTTTCGCCTTGGAATTTATACGCAATAACTTTGCCTTGATTGGCTAGTGTCATTAATGCATCGGTAATCTGAATCTCTCCATTTTTATCAGGCGCTGTATTTTCGAGCACGTCAAATATTTCTGGTGTAAGAATGTATCTGCCGATAATGGCTAGGTTGGTTGGTGCATCTTCTGGGCTGGGTTTTTCCACCATACTATTAACTCGGTAAGCATTGTTTGATCCATCTAATAGCTCGCCATCAATCACGCCATATTTATCCACTTGCGTCATTGGCACCTCTTCAATCGCAACGACACAACAATCAGGATGCTGCTCATAAAGCTTAGTCATTTGTGTCAGTACTGAATCACCGCTATTCGCACAAAGATCATCAGGCAAGATAACGGCAAACGGCTGATTGCCGATTAGAGGCTTGCCGGTGTAGATAGCATGACCTAAGCCAAGCATTTGTTGTTGCTCAATATAGGTAAATTTGCACTGCTCTGAGGCGTGGTTTACTTCATCAAGCAAGGATGCTTTGGCTGTGCCTTTAATGCTGGCTTCAATGTCTGCGTGCGGCTCAAAATGATTTTTAATCGCTTGTTTGTATTTGCTAGTCACCATAGCCATAGTGGTCATTCCAGCACTTATTGCCTCCTCTACACCGTATTGAATTAGTGGTTTGGTGAGTATTGGCAGCATTTCCTTAGGGATGGCTTTGGTGGCTGGCAAAAAACGCGTGCCGTAACCTGCTACAGGGAATAAACATTTATTAATTACACTCATGCTTTTTTTGAAAATTTTTCAGCTAAGTTAGTCTTTCCAGACTCGACTCCAGGCTGATCATAAGTATTAATTTGTAAAAATGCGCCAATACATGAGACTAACAATTGATAACTAAACATAATTTTAGCAATATTGTATTCATCTATAGTACGAATAGAGATTACATCACAAGGGATATCATCTTGCTCTTGGATTGACTGAATAGTCGCATCAGCTTGCATATTTAATAATTCGTTAAAACTATAGCCCTCTATACGATCCCAGGCCAATTTTTCAAATTTGCTAGAGGATGCTTTAGGTATAACACTTCCGTCTTTCAGGTCTTCAATTTTGATGAAAGTCACGGTCTTATCACGTACGCCGTCCATAATCAATTGCAGAAAACTATGTTGATCAACTGGGCCAACTAAGCCAATAGGCGTAAGCGCTTGGCGAGTACCATTAACATTAATCTTACCTAGGCTTTCTGCCCAAAGCTGAACATACCACTTATTAAAACTTTCTAATAGGGATGAATAGGAAAAAACAACGTTGATATTAAATCGACTTTTATTTTCAACCAAAAAACGCGCTTTTCTAATAATAGGCTTGTAATAATCACCTTTCTCAAAAAAACTATCGGCCACGCGCTTGCAGCCATTCAACAAATTGTCAATATCGACACCCACCATTGCCAATGGCACCAAACCTACCACACTAAACACTGAAAAACGCCCGCCAACATCCTCAGATAAATCAAAGGCTTTAATGTTGTTGTCATTAGCGAATTTAGTAAGACTACTTTTTCTTTCAGAGATGATAGTGCAGTTTGTACTGTCGATTTCAACTAGAGAATTTAGGTACTTGAAAATACTAATGGTTTCAATGGTTTCACCAGATTTAGAAATTATTACAAACTGCGCATCATCTAAATCAACTTTTTTTAGACAATGGTTAATTTTGAGCGGATCAACTGTTTCCAAAAAAAGTAAATCTTTTGAGTAATTATTAGAGGGTAATAAAAACTCATAAATCGCTCTTGCGCCAAGACTAGAGCCGCCAATGCCCAAAACAACAATATGTTTTTTTGTAATACTTTTAGCATGCTTTTTAATATCTGCTGTATCTTGATATGGTAAGTTGTAGTAACCAATATGATCACGTTCAGCTTTAATTCTTTTAAAAATCTCAGTGTTTGATTTGATTTGATAGAAATTTTTATTGTATTTCATTAAGACCTGCAAAAAATATTTAACGCTTGAATTCATTATCCCTATTTTTGTAAATTCTGTATGATTGATTTTTATGAGAAATGACAAACAAAAAGTAGTATTTTTAGATCGCGACGGAGTGATCAATAAAGAGGTTGGCTATCTTCACAAAAGTGAGGATTTTGAATTTATTGATGGCGTATTTACAGCGTGTAAGCATTTTCAAGCGCAGGGATATAAACTAATCATCGTTACCAACCAATCGGGCATTGCTAGAGGTTATTACCAGAAAGAGGACTTTCATAAATTAACTCAGTGGATGCTGGTGCAGTTTGGCAATCAAGGTATTGATATATTGGATGTATTTTTCTGCCCGCATGGCCCAGAATCTAGCTGCACATGTCGCAAGCCTCAACCAGGCATGTTACTAGAAGCGCGTGATAAATTTAATATTGACATGGAAAATTCTTGGATGGTTGGCGATAAAGAGGCGGATATCAGCGCTGCCAATGCAGCTGGCATTAGCAGTACCATTTTGGTTAAAAGTGGCCATCAAGTTGATGAAGTAAACTCTAGTGCAAAATTTATATTAAAATCCATTAAAGACAGCATTCAAATTATCACTTAAATCTATGACATATAGCAATACAGATTTCAATAATAAAACCATTTTAATTACCGGCGGAGCAGGTTTTATTGGTAGCAATTTAGCTTTTTATTTCCAAGATAATTATCCTGATTCACGTGTTGTAGTGTTTGATTGCTTTAGAAGTGAAGCGACCTTTGTAAATGGCAATCTACAAAGTTTTGGTCATTATAAAAATCTCATCGGTTTTACTGGTGATGTAGTCTGTGGCAATATTAATAGTAAACCTGATTTAGCGCTACTGGATGATTATAAATTTGACTACATATTCCATCAGGCAGCGATTTCAGACACGCGTGTGTATGATCAAGAAATTGTCATGCAAACCAATGTTAACTCATTTTATGACTTGCTTAATAAGGCAAAAAATGATGATGCCGTCATGGTTTATGCAAGCTCTGCTGCCACTTATGGTAGCCTCCCATCGCCGCAAACTGTTGGCATAGAGAATCCTGAAAATCCTTATGGATTTAGTAAATATATGATGGATCAAATTGCCTATCGTTATAGTCGTGAAAATCCTGATATGACTATTGTTGGCTTAAAATTTTTTAATGTCTATGGGCCTCGTGAATACTACAAGGCAAAAACCTCTTCAATGGTGATTCAACTTGGACATCAAATCTTAGATGGAAAAGCGCCAAAATTATTCGAAGGCTCAGATCAAATATTACGAGATTTTATTAATATTGAAGATGTGGTTCAAGCTAATATCAAAGCTTGTAATCCAAAACAAAATGGTACTTATAACGTGGGCACCAGCAACCCTAGGAGTTTTCAAGATATTGCTGATATCTTACAACGCGAACTGGGTACAGATTTGGGTACAGACTACATACCCAACCCATATGACGGTTATCAAATGCACACGCAAGCTGATATTAGCACCTCACAAACCAACTTAAGCTTTGAGCCGATAGTTTCGCTAGAGGTGGGTATTAAAGCTTATATCCCTGATATTAAACGCTTACATGGAACAGATATTTCATGATTAATCTACAAGGAAAGTCACCAAAATTATTGGTCATTGGCGATCTAATGATTGATCATTACTTATGGGGTTCGTGCGAGAGAATTTCACCCGAAGCACCCGTACAGGTTGTAAATGTTAAAAGCGAGAGTGCGGTTCTTGGTGGTGCTGGCAATGTCATTAACAATCTTTGCGCATTGGGTGCAAAAGTTGATGTGATCAGCGTTGTTGGTGGCTGTGAAATTTCAGATGAACTGAAAAAATTATTAAATAAAATTAAAGTTGACACTCAATATCTGATTACTCAAAAAGATCGCATCACTAGCAAAAAAAGCCGAATTATTGCCGCGCAACAGCAAGTCGTGCGCTATGATAGAGAAAGTACTGATGAGATTAGCAGTGAATCACAAAAACAAATTTTAGCGTCTTTTAAAGACATTATTTCTAATTACGACTGCATTTTATTGTCAGACTATGGAAAAGGCGTATTAACGTTTGAACTCACTCAAGCCTTAATTACGCTTGCTAATAAAAATGGCAAAAAAGTATTAATCGACCCAAAAGGTTTGGATTATTCAAAATACAAAGGTGCTTATCTACTCACACCAAATAAAAAAGAAGCCAGTGAAGCGACGCAAGTCAATATTAAAGATGCTGCTAGTCTAGCTCAAGTAATCACTCAATTAAAAGACGAGTGCGACTTAGATGTATCATTAATCACCCTTAGTGAAGATGGTGTAGCAATTTATGACGATAATCTACGCACCCACCCAACCGTAGCTAGAGAAGTGTTCGATGTCACGGGTGCGGGCGATACTGTACTTGCTTCATTGGGTTTTGCCTTAGCTTGTGATGTTGGTATTGATGACGCCGTTAAGTTTTCCAACCTTGCCGCTGGCGTTGTTGTGGGTAAAATTGGTAGCGCTACAGCCACTTTAAATGAAATCATTGAATACGAATCAAGTTTGAATAAATCCACTAGCGACGAGCATATTAAAACGCTTGACGAAATTACCCTTTTAAGTAAAGAATTAAAAGTCAGAGATAAAAAAATTATCTTTACCAATGGCTGTTTTGACATCCTACACGCTGGCCATGTACGCTACTTAGAAACCGCCAAAAGTTATGGTGATATTCTAATATTAGGGCTTAATTCTGACAGATCCGTCACCGCACTAAAAGGGGAAAATCGCCCCATTAATGCACAATTAGACCGAGCTTACATATTGGCAGCGCTTGAGGCAGTTGATTACGTCGTAGTGTTTGATGAAGACACGCCGTATGATTTAATAAAAGCCATAAAACCACATACTTTAGTAAAAGGCGGAGACTACGAAGGAAAGCAAGTAATTGGCCAAGATATCGCTGATGAGCTGAAGCTGGTTCAGTTTGTTGATGGCAAAAGTACCACCAAAACCATTGAGAAAATCCAACAAGGAAAGTAGTCATGAAATCTATTATTGAATTTGAATTTAATGAGCACTTAAAAACAGCTCAGGCAACTTTAAATTACATTGCTGAGCCGCTTGAGATTGCCGCTAATCTGTGCATTGAAAGCCTTAAAAATGGCGGAAAAATTTTAATCTTTGGTAATGGTGGCAGTGCGGCTGATGCACAACATATTGCCGCGGAACTAGTTGGACGTTATAAAGTCGAGCGTAAAGGTTTAGCAGCTATTGCTCTGACCACTGACACTTCAGCACTAACATCAATCGGCAACGACTATGGTTATAAACACGTATTTGATCGCCAAGTTGAAGCATTAGCCAATGAAGGAGATATCGTTATTGGCATAAGCACTGGTGGCAGTAGTGGCAATGTGATTAGCGCACTAACACTTGCAAACGAACTGGGATGCAAATCCATTGGTTTTAGTGGTCGAGATGGCGGCGAAATGAATACTGTTTGCGATATTAACTTGGTCGTTCCTGCTGAGGATACTCCACGCATTCAAGAAATGCATATTGTTATTGGGCATACGATTTGCCATTTAATTGACCTAGAGTTTAGTCGTTGAAGGTTTTTCTTTAGAGGGACTTAACCGAATCCAGTACGTCTACTGCTTTAATAAGATTCATGCAATCATGATGCCCTAATGGGCAAGTACGTTTCATACAGGGTTGGCAATCTAGATTTTTCTTTACAATTAAACTTTTTTCATTCATCCATTGCGAAGTCTCGTTATCTTTAGTCGGGCCAAAAATCGCCACCGTTGGCACTTCAAAAGCTGCTGCCACATGCATCGGGCCACTATCACCCGTGATAAATAAATCAAGATTAGAAATACGGCTCATTAATTCTGGAATGGTGGTTTTGCCTGCCAAGTTTTGATAATTTTTAACACCTTTCTCGAGCAATGATTTTTCAATATCTAGGGCAATATCCACCTCACCCGGCCCGCCAAAAATCACTATATCATACCGATCTGATAATTCATTAGCCACTTTAGCAAATTCTTCAGGATACCAACGTTTGGCACTGCCGTACGATGCGCCAGGATTGATACCGACAGTTTTTTGTATTGATGATTGAGAGTTGATGGTAGATAGCAATAATTTTCCTGCTGGAAAATTAATATTTAGACTGTCATTGATAAAATCGTTGTATTTTTCAACTTGATGACGATTTTGATACTTGTTTTTATCGAATTGATACTTGTTTTTGGCTGATATTAAAAATTTCATAAATTTTGTACGAAGTGAACTTCTAAACGAGAAAAATACATCAAATTCGCCTAAATTTCTTGCAGTTTTGTATAAAACTCTATATTTCTTATCTAAAACCACTGTTTTAATAACTTTTGGATGATTTTTCAGCGCTTCAATCGCGACAAAAGAGCCAATAAAGGTAATTTGAACATCCTTGTTAAAATTTACGATATTTTCAATCGCTGGCGTTGCCATTACGCAATCTCCCAGCCAAGTTGGAAGTTCAATTAATATCTTCATGGGGCTTATTATAAATGCAAGATTCAATATATTTGATATAATTGACAAATGCAGCAAAAGCCCATTCCTATTCTAATGTACCACAGTATCGCAGCTATGCCAAAAGGCACTGTCATGCGCAGCTTACACGTACCGCCAACATTATTTAAATTGCAAATGTGGCTTTTGAAAATAATGGGATATCAGGGGCTTAGTATGGGTGAGCTGCAACCCTACTTGATGGGTGAAAAAATTGGCAAGGTTGTGGGCATTACTTTTGATGATGGTTTTAAAAATAATTTTACCAAAGCCTTGCCAATTCTTAGAAAAAATGGATTTAGCGCAACCTGTTATATTATTAGTCAAAATATTGGTGGCATTAACCATTGGGATTTAGACAAGGGTATTGATGAAAACCCCTTAATGAATGAAAATGAAATTAAACAGTGGCTCGATAATGGCATGGAAATTGGATCACACACTCAAAATCATGTGCACCTAGCTGAAAGTAGTATAGAGATAGCCACTAAAGAAATCATACAATCTAAGCTTGATCTTGAAAAACGATTTAATTGTCAGATAACGCATTTTTGCTATCCTTATGGCAGCTACAATAATGAAATTATAAACATTGCCAAGAATGCCAACTACCAAACTGCAACAACAGTTAATCGATCTAGAATCCATCGGGGTGATAACCTACTCGCCCTATCTAGAATTCCAATTACTCATCGCACCTTTCCACATTTATTTTTAATGAAAATTTTAAGCAAATACGAAGATAGGCATGCTTGATAAAAGCCTTAAAGTAGCCGTATTAATTCGACATTACAATGCATCAGCTGGTGGCGCTGAACGTTATTGCGTAGAGCTCACAAAAAGATTAGCAAAGATATATGATGTGCATGTTTTTACTCAACACAATTCAGAGCAATCCGACAATATTACATTTCACAAAATTCCGCAATGGCTTCAACGGCCAAGATATCTGAATCAATTGTTTTTTTCATGGCTTACTAGGCGATCAACTCAGAATAAATTTGATATCGTCCATTCTCATGATATGGTGACTCATGCGAATATTTACACACTACATGTCCCTTGTGTTAGAACCAAGTGGTCAGAATCAAAAGGAGTAAGAAAAACTCTGCGTTGGTTAAATACGTTACTTAGTCCTAGAAAAATAGCTTATTTATGGCTAGAGAATAGTGAGATGAAGCCTTCAAAAATCCGACATTTTATCAGCGTGTCTGACTATTTATCTCGCAACATCTTAATGAATTATCCCAATATTGATCAGCATCTTACACTGGCATATCCCGGGATAAATAACTCCAAGAATGCATTGCTCGATGTAGCATCCCAACCTAACACATTGAAAAAAAAATTAAAACTGAATGATGATGACTTTCTATTTCTATTTGTTGGCAATGATTTGATAAAAAAAGGACTGCCAGCTATTATTGAGGCATTTATGATGCTCGATAATAATCGAATTCATTTAGCTATTGTAGGTAATGGAAAAAAAGATAAGGTCCGAATTCCAACTAACCTAGAAAGTAATATTCATTTTTTAGGCGTCATTAATAACATGATAGACTTCTATCGAGAATCAGATTGCCTAATACATCCAACCTTAGTTGATACTTATGGAATGGTTGTATTAGAGGCAATGTCAGCTAAGCTTCCAGTGATTGTGAGTAACAAAAAATACTGTGGATTTGCCGAACATTTAGACGATAATCAAGCATTAATCCTTGACAACCCTAAAGATTCAGTAGAGTTATTAAAAAAAATAAATTTAATAGTTTCAGATGTGGATTTACGAAAAAATATTGCAAGAAATGGATTTGATAAATCTCAATCTATCACCTGGGAAAATACCTTGGAGCAGACGCTTTTCGCATACAATATTATCTTAAAAAATAAAAAGGATCATTATGAAGGTTAGTGGCTTTACATTTATCAAAAATGCAGAAATGTTAGGATACCCTTTTGTGGAAAGCATTCAATCGGTACTGCCAATTGTTGATGAGTTTGTGATTGCAGTTGGTAAAAGTGATGACAACACACTAGAAATTATCAAATCTATTAATGATGATAAAATCAGAATTATTGAAACACAGTGGAATGAATCAATGCAAGATCGTGGTTATGTTTATGCACAGCAAAAGATGACAGCACAATTTAGCTGCACTGGTGATTGGGCATTTTATTTAGAAGGTGATGAGGTACTCCATGAAAAAGACCTAGATACTATTCAAAATTCCATGGAAAGACATTTACACAATCCTGAGGTGGAAGCGTTATATTTTGACTATTATCATTTTTATGGGAAACCAGACCAGGTTGGCATTGCAGGCTATAAAAGAGCGCCAAGAATTATTCGTAACACAATTCGTAACTATTCTCCAGATGGATTATTTTTTGTAGTAATGAACAAGAATAAAAAAGGTCGCTACCCAAAAGCTGCACATGCAGGCTGCCATATATATCATTATGGTCATGTGAGAAAAGTAGAAAAAAACAATGAGAAAATAAAGCAAACAGGAAAATATTGGGGTGGTGAAGAGCACAATGTATTCTCAACTTATGGCAATATTGACTTAGGTGAAATACGCCCGTTCAAAGGCTCACATCCTAAAATTGTACAGAAATGGATCGATACTGAAACAGAATTAGAATTTGCACAAAATCCAGGCTACAAAATAACGTTTAAAGACAAAAGACACCGAATACGGTTTTGGCTTGATGAAAAGTTAGGCTGGGATATCAGTAAAAAGCATTATTATGATTTAAAGCTATAAAATAATTTTTATCAGGAGTACGACTTAAAAAATGAAAACAAAGCATTTAGATGTAGGATGTGGAAATGACCCAAGAAACCCTTTTAACCAAGATTCCTTGCATGGCGTAGATATTATCAATCAAAAAAATAGATGTGAATTTTTATTATAAAAAGGTTAATATTATCCTGGAGGGCTTACCCTATGAAAACTCATACTTTGATTCAATCTCAGCTTACGACTTTATCGAACACATACCTAGATTTGCAATTATAGACAGTCATACCACCTTTCCTTTTATCAACTTTATGAATGAAGCGTACAGGGTATTAAAGCCTGGAGGTGTTTTTTATGCTATCACACCATGCTATCCTAGAATGGAGGCCTTTACTGACCCAACGCATGTAAACTTTATCACTAAAAAAACACATACCTATTTTACATTTCCAAATTTAGCTGGGTCAATGTATGGATTTAACGGAAAATTTAGAGTTATCAAGGTAAAAAAAGTAAAGGCTTCCCAGGTTGGTAAAGAGGGTAGATTGTGGATTATTAGACTTTTAAAAGATGTGCTATATTCAATACTTTATATTAAGAAATCTCACATTATATGGAAATTCGAAGCAATTAAGGAATGATAGAAGATAGTAATATTATAAAAAATTAGATCAATAGTGAACCCTTTGGTGAAAAATTTAAAAAAGGAAATAAAAGGCTAGCCATGCTCGAGAGTCTGGTTCTTCATATTAAAAAATAGACTAAATTAAATATGATTAAAATAGAGCGAACCACTTCGTCTCTCCATTTACACGAACTCCGTGCACTGACATTTTAAAAGATTTTATTTCATATTTAAGAAACTTCTTCTCTTGGTATTTTTTTTGAAACTTGTTGTATTTACGAAAGAGCCAGCTTTGCTTTAATAAATCTGAATTATATCGACTAGCCAGACTATCTTTATCTGTTAATCCTCTCTCTCTTTTCATGACGGATTGAGTAATAGATCCATAATGGTGCAGCCAAGAGCCTCCGGTAATCGCTGTTTTAATACCTTTTTCTCTTAAACTGTTAAAAAATAAAGTATCCTCATATCCCAATAAAGCTGGAACTGCCATAAAATAGCCTACATCACTCCATACCGAACTGTGAACAGCTAAGCATACCGCATGCTTTCCGCCAAACCGTAAATAGTTACCTATACTTGGTATGGCATCTTTTACAAGTGCATCGAAATCATAATCCAACTCTCCTTCTATTAAGGATGGTGAGATAACCTTAATATCATGCTTTTCAGCTGCATTAATAAGATTTTCAATCCATCCAGATGAAACAACTACATCATTATTCATAATGATTGTCCACTCAGACTGAAGAGACATAGCCCCCTGATTCCAGGCAACGCCACAGCCAAGGTTAGTTTTGTTAAGAATAAGATCGCCCAAAGGTAGCGACTGCAAGTACTCCTGGGTTCCATCAGTGGAGCCATTATCCACAATTGCCAAGCGACTTAAATCATCTCCATTTTTAATCATGCTATCAATACATTTTTTTGTATACTCGATGGCGTTATAGCAAGCGAATGTAACTGAATAATCAATATCTTTTATAGTTTTCATAATAACCTTATTTAATAAATAGTTAGCTCTTTTAGATCGATCGAAACTATCGAATCTAAGCATAAAACACTGTAATAATATTTTAAAAAATTCTCCTGATTTTAACTTTAAGGCTATCACATAATGCAATTATTTGAATTTTATTTAATATATTTCCAAAAAGTATACTGAGAATATAAAGCGGCAATGATAAAACCGTGCCTACCATCTAAGAACCCTCGTCTAATAAAATACAACTTGAAAAATGTCCAAAATGGACTTATCAACGCCTTCAATATATTTCTTTTCTTTGGGCTAAGGCCTGAATAGTGGTTTTGTTTTTGAATAAATTCATCAATTGATTCGTAAGCAATATGTGTCATATGGTTTTTTAATTTTGAAACCTGGCCTTGAATTTGTACACTTTCGTGTACAGGTAGTTCATTAAAAAATCCTTTACTTCTATTAAATAATCGAATTGTGTAATCTGGATACAGGCCGCACGTTTTAATATCTCTACCAAAGAAATTATTTAACCTTGCAACATAAAATCCATTTGATATTGGACTTTGTAACGTCTCAATAATTTCATATCTCAATTTTTCAGTAATCTCTTCATCTGCATCCAAAACAAACACCCAGTCATTACTTGCAAGCTCCACAGCTTTGTTTTTTTGGCAGCCAAAACCTAGCCATTCTTGATGCTCAACTCTTGCACCAAGCTTTTTGGCAATATCACAGGTCTTGTCTATAGAACCGCTATCTAAAACCAAAATTTCATCTGCAAAAAGTGCAGATTGAATAGCATTTTTAATATGCTTTTCTTCATTTTT